>NZ_MOMO01000251.1:0-24444 GCF_009933855.1 Pseudomonas sp. SG-MS2
GGCGGCCTCAGGTTCCAAGTGCAACAGTCAGTTGATAATGTTGAGCCGATTGGTTGCCAGCAGTTGCAGATGATCCGTCAACACTTCAACAGGGAATTTCCAGCCCAATGTCTGACGAGGTCGGGTGTTGAGCAAGTCGGCAATCTCGTCCAGCCGCTCCTGGCTAACCAGCGACAAATCGGTGCCCTTGGGTAAGTACTGCCGGAGCAGGCCGTTCGTGTTCTCGTTGCTGCCTCTTTGCCAAGGGCTGTGCGGGTCAGCGAAGTAGATCTTCATTCCCGTACGATCTGTCAGCTCTTGATGCTTGGCCATCTCGCTGCCTTGGTCATGGGTCATGGTTTTCAGCAGCGCCGGTGCCATCCGCGAAAGTTCTCGCGTCATCCCCTCTAGCGCGGCGTCTGCGGTGGGCGCATCCAACTTGGCCAGGATCACGAAACGGCTTGTGCGCTCGACCATCGTCGCTACTGCCGAGCGATTGTTCGCGCCCATGATCAGGTCGCTTTCCCAATGACCTGGCACTTGTCGACCTTCGACCTCTTGAGGTCGGTAGCGAATATTCTGTTCAGCTGGATAGCGCTCGCGCCGAGCTGGCGCAGTGCTGCGAGTACGCCGCTTGCTGCCGCCCTGGCGCAGGTAACCAATGAGTTGACGCTTAAGCTCGCCGCGTGGGTATGCATAGATTGTCAGGTAGATCGTTTCGTGACTCACATGCCGCTCAGGATTATCAGGCCAGTAGTCCTTGAGTCTGGCGGCAATTTGCTGAGGAGACCAGCCCTTGGCCAACATGCTGTGTACGACCTGGAACAGTTCAGAACCAGGGGCAAGAAGCTTGCTGCGCCTCGGGACGTGTCTGAGGGCACGGGCTCGAGCACCGGCAGTGCTGGCGTCATAGTGCCCAGGCTGCGACTGGCGCCGCACCTCTCGACTCAGCGTGCTGGGTTGGCGCCCAAGAACTTGGGCGATGGCTCGCAGCGAGGCGCCTTGCATACGCATGATCATTAGCGTTACGCGCTCTTCGATGGTCAAGTGGGTGTAGTGAGTAGTCATGCAGCACCTTACCTCGGGTGTTGCACTTGGTCACTGAGACCGCCCATCCGCTTGATCGATCCCTGATTTCGTAGACCAGAACCATAGGCGGCGGTTTTCCCAAGCTGTTCATCTAACGTGCTGAATAGCGCCGCACGTTTTGCGTAGAACTCTTCCCGTGCCCTGAGCGCACCTCCACTCATATGCACGCGGTGCAGTTGCTCGATCTGTTCCAGCGTCTTCTTGATCGCCTCCAGATGCCTGGCCCAGCCATCGCTTGCTGCCCCTACCCCCATCGACGCATGGGCCAGCAGATTCTGCAGCATCTCGAAGTTATCCAGCATGAACCTATCGACACCACCGCCATTGAACACGATGTCATGGTGGATGCCTGCCGCCTTGCCCATGAGAAAGGCTTCATGGCTCGTGCAAGAGGGTGTACTAGGATCACCGACGATCACCAGTTCGCCGGCAAAGACGACCGAATTGAAGATATGAGCATTCAGCACATCGAACTTGGCCTGCTGGTTGGCGTTCATCGGCGTTCCGTTCTTCAGGGTCGCATAATTCTGCGCCTTGGGATTTATAAAGCTGAGTACCTCGGACATGATCGATCCTCACGAAAACTTCTTGTTGGCAATCCGGTCCCAGCCTCCGGTCAAATTGCCGCCGCCATGGCCGTCGGCGCGTTGCTGCCGGGTGTACGTGGCCTTGATACGGCCGTAGTCGAGCTGAATGATTTCAGTCGGTACGCCGCCGTGGGCGCTGTGTGCGTAGTCGGCGATGATCACTTCTTCGAGCACCACTTCGTAGTATTTAAGCTTGTCACCACCGGCACGGCAGACCACCAGCCTGACCTCCTTCAGGTGCTGCCCGGCGCAACTGGCCTCCAGTAGTTTGCAGCTGGCGTTGTCGAGGTACTTGGTGAAGGTGAGGTTGCTCAGAGTGGTGCGCCCGGAAGTAGCGCCGCCTGCGGAACTTGCAGTGGCGGAGGCGCTTTGGCTGGTGCCGAACGTATAGCCGAGTATCTCGATCCAGTTGCGGTATTGCTCGTCCTTCGCTTCGCCAGCGATTTCAGCGATTTGAATGTAAGCATCGAAAGCCATGGATACTGTTCCTTGTAAACGAATGAGCGAAACAGGCTAGGCGCGCGAAAAGGCAGTCGCAACAGTTCTCTGGAGATCGAGACCAAACACAGAACTTTCCTACAGTTTTCTGATAATTTTGTTTGCGAATGTATGAGGGCTTTTCAGGGTCAGGGTCATGACCGCACGCTAGCTGTCCGGCAATAGGGCCCCCTCAGGCCATACCGTTAGCGCTGCATCCCCCAGCGCCGCACGGTCACCCGTTCCAGGGTATTGAACACCAACCCCTCGACCAGCAGCCCGATCAGGATCACCACCGCCAACCCGGCAAAAACCTTGTCGGTATACAGCTCGTTGCGGTTCTGGAAGATGTACCAACCCAACCCGCCCTTGCCGCTGCTCGCGCCGAACACCAGCTCGGCGGCGATCAGCGTGCGCCAGGCAAATGCCCAGCCGATTTTCAACCCCGACAGGATCGACGGCAGTGCCGCGGGTACCAGGATGTGCAGCACCAGCCGCAGCCCTTTGAGGCCATAGTTGCGCCCAGCCATGCGCAAGGTTTCAGAAACGCCAAGAAAACCCGCGTAGGTATTCAGCGCCAGCGCCCAAAGCACCGAGTGCACCAGCACGAAGATCAGGCTGTTATCACCCAGCCCGAACCACAGCAGGGCCAGCGGCAGCAGGGCAATCGCCGGCAGTGGGTTGAACATCGAGGTCAGCGTGCCCAGCAGATCGCGCCCAAGCTGGGTCGATACCGCAAGGCTGGTAAGGCCGAATGCCAGGACGATGCCCGTCAGGTAGCCCTTGAGCAGGATTACCAGCGACACGCCGACTTTGGCCGGCAGCTCGCCGCTGCGCAGGCCGTCCCACAGCGCCGCGGCAGTCTGCAAAAAGCTCGGTAGCAGCAGGTCATTGCCCTGGTAGCGGGCAATGGCCTCCCACAGTGTTGCGATCACCACAAGGATCACCGCCTTGCGTAACCAGCCTTGCTGCCACAGGCGCTGGGCCAGCGGCAGGTTGCGTTCCAGAGGCACACTGAGCAGCGGCTCCAGCTGCACCTCGTATTCCTGACGTACAGGTGTAGTGGTCATGGCTCAAGCTCCTGTCAGTAGGCAATGCGGATGTCGTTGAAGCCCAGGTATTCGGCCTGCTCGGGGGCATCGGCCTGGTCGAACAACAGCCGATGGATGCGCCGGGCGCTGGCCTGAAAGTCACTGGCGCCGAGGCTGCCAAGGTCGTACTGATGGCTGTGCACCTCGGCCCGTACCCGCCCCGGATGGGGTGACAGCGCCAGGATGCGGTTACCCACTACCAGCGCCTCCTCGATGGAATGGGTGACGAACAACAAGGTGAAGCGCACCTCCTCCCACAGCAACAGCAACTCTTCCTGCATCTTGCGCCGGGTAAGCGCATCGAGTGCGGCGAACGGCTCATCCATCAACAGGATCTTCGGTTGCGTGGCCAGTGCACGAGCAATTGCCACGCGCGCTTTCATGCCGCCCGACAGGGTATGCGGATAAGCGTCGGCAAAAGCCGCCAGGCCAACCTTGTCTAGGTAATGCAACGCTCGGTCTTCGGCCTCGGCGCGCTTGAGCTGGCCAGAAACGAGCAGCGGGAACATGACGTTCTGCTTCACCGTCTTCCACGGCGGCAGCTGGTCGAACTCCTGGAACACCACGATGCGATCGGGGCCAGGGCCGATGACCGGCTGGCCCTGCAGCAGGATCTGCCCTTGCTGTGGGCTGATGAACCCGGCTACGGCCTTGAGCAGCGTGGACTTGCCACACCCCGAGGGGCCCAGCAAGACAAAACGGTCGGCACGGTCGACTTCGAAGCTGACCTGATGGGTGGCCCGCACCACGCGCTGCGCGGTACGGTATTCGAGGCTCAGGTTATCCACCTTGAGCAACGGCGGTGTAGCCACACGGCTAAGGTTGCTGGCCGTGTGGCCTGGCAATGGGGCGGTCATGGTCGGTCAGCTCCCCTGCAGTGGGCGTTCATCCTGGAAGAAGTAATCCTTCCACGACTCAGGCTTGTGCTTGATGGCGCCTACCCGGTAGAGGAATTCGGCCAGCTTGTAGGTGTTCTTCGGCGTTACGGTGAACTCGTACTGGGGGTTGTCGATCAGCTTGATCAGCACATCGCGGTCAATCTTGGCCTTGGTGACGCGGATATAGGTATCGGCAGCCGCCGCCTTGTGCTTCTGGGCAAAGTCCGCCGCCTCGGCCAGGGCATCGACGAACGCCTTGTAGGTCTTGGGGTTGTCGTTGCGGAATTTCTCGGTGGCAAACAGCACGGTCGGCGAGTTGGGGCCGAGCAGGTCATAGCTGTTGAGCACCACGTGCACGTCCTTGTTGGCCAGTGCCTGGTCCTGGAACGGCGGGTTGGAGAAGTGCCCGTTGAGCTCGGTGCCGCCAGCCAGCAACGCAGCGGTGGCATCTGGGTGCGGTACGGCCAGGGTGTACTTGTCGAGGCGGTTGTAATCCTTCTCGCCCCACTGCTGGGCAGCGGCGTACTGCAGGAAGCGCGATTGCACCGAGACGCCCACGGCCGGCACGGCAATGCGGTCCTTGCCGGAAATGTCGGCGATGGTCTTCACGTTCGGGTTGCTGCTGACCAGGTAGTACGGAAAGTTGCCCAGCGAGGCCACCGCCTTGACGTTCTGCCGGCCTTTGGTGCGGTCCCATACCGTCAGCAACGGCCCAACGCCGGCACCGGCGATGTCCACCGCGCCGGACAACAGCGCGTCGTTGATCGCAGCACCCCCGGATAGCTGGGCCCAGTCGACGTCGATGTCGATACCCTGCTCCTTGCCGTGCTTTTCAATCAGTTGCTGATCACGCACCACATTGAGCAGCAGATAGACAATGCCGAACTGCTCGGCAATGCGGATCTGGCCTTCGGCATGGGCCACCGTGGGGGCCGCAAGGCTGCCCACGACCAAGCTTGCACCCAGGGAGATACTTGCCGCCAGGCGGCTGATGGATTTGCGCATGATGGTTTCCTCAGTCGTCAGAACGGGGCATCGCCCTGGATGGTGGTACGGAAAAGTTTGCGTCGCAGGTGCGCCGGGCAGCCTGTGGCGAGGTGGATCAGCGAGCGGTTGTCCCAGAACACCAGGTCGTGTGCCTGCCATTGGTGGCGGTAGATGTTCTGTTCGAGCACGCTCAGGGCATAAAGCTGCTGCAGCACGTCGCGACTTTCATCATCCGGCAGGCCGACAATCCGGGTAGTGAACCCTTCGCTGACGAACAGTGCCTTGCGGCCGTTTTCCGGGTGGGTTCGCACCACCGGATGGACCACTTCCTGCACCTGTGCAAGCTGCTCGGCGCTAAGGGTCGGGCGCCAGCTGCCTTCGAACTTGGTCTCGGCATAACGGGCGGTGTAGGAGTGAGCGGCACTGCGGCCCTCGACCTGCTTGCGCAGCGCTTGGGGTACCGCGTCCCAGGCCTTGTGCATGTCGGCGAACAGGGTGTCGCCACCTTCGCTGGGCAACTCCTGGGCGTGCAGCATGGAACCCAGGCTTGGGAGTTCCTTGTATGACAGGTCCGAATGCCAGAATTTGCCGGCATCGCCCAGGCCGATGTTGTGGCCGTTCTCGATGATGTTGGAGACGATCAGGATCTCGGGGTGGCCTTTGAGCAGAAACTGCTTTAGCACATGGATCTGCAGTTGGCCGAAGCGGCGGCTGAAGGCGATCTGCTGTTCAGGGCTGATGCGCTGGTCGCGCAGCACCAGTACATGGTGCTCGAGGTGGGCGTGATGAATAAGGCTGAAGTCCTCGGCGTTGACCGGTTTTGCCAGGTCCAGGCCGATGATCTCGGCGCCAACGGCACCCGAGAACGGGCGGATTTCAAAGGTTTGCGGCTGAGCGCTGTGGTTGGACGACAAGGCGTTCGAGGCGACGGACATTTTTCACTCCCACGCAGTGCGCGACTTCGATGACGCGCAACGATCAGAAACGCACGGGGTTTAGCCGTGTGGGTTCAAGTCGTGCGGCGCATCGATTGGTCGACGGGTACGCAGTGGGATCGACTATAAAGTCATAAAAGGGATAATTTAAATACCTTTATCGAATAATCATATGAACCAGCTCACTGCCGCCGAGCGGGCGCCACGCGCCCGTCAACGCCACTCGCTATAGGGCTCCAACGATGTCACAGGCAACGCCAGGTTGCCCCGCCATGGCTCGAACATATAACGCACATAGAACACGGCATGGCTCGGTGCATAGTCATCACTGTGCTGCCAGTCGAAAGCACCACCTAGTGCCCAGCGATCATTCAGGCGCCGCTCCAACGCTCCACGCACTCGATAACCCAACCCTGTGCTTTCGCTGGCGTCGGTCATCTCATTGATGTTGGTATCACTGCTGTCCGAGACAGCATTGAAATGCTCAAGCAGCATGCGATTGACGCCGGAGTCTGGGTAAAGACGGTTGCTGCCGCTATGTGCACGGGACCAACTGACTGAGCCTTCCAGCAGGAGCGACCAATCGTAGTTGCGCCAGGCATAACTGACGGGTAGACCGATCGATTCGTAGCGCTCCGGGCTGTAATACCCGCCTTGGCCAAGGCTGTAGCCGCCCAGATCTTTGTCATAATTCCAACGCATCAGTGTCAGGCCAACGCGCATGCGCTCGTCCGCCTTTTCCACCGCGCGGTAGTAGTAACCCGCCATGATGCGAGTGCGCTGATTGTCGGCGACATTCTCACCGCGCAGCCAGTGGTGGCCCAGGCTCGCCCAGACGCCGTGATCACCGCCCTGGTCCCAGCTCAAGCCAAGCGTTGTACCGTTAGCCGTCACACCGCCCCAGCGGATATGCGTGTTGGGGTCGCGAGTGCCTCCAAACGAAAGCAGCGAGTTGCTCATTGGCCGGCGCGAGGCGGACAGCGACCAACCGACCTGCCCTAGGTCACCATTGAGGATTGCACCACCCAGCCAGTTGTTGACCTCGTAACCTTGGGTAGTACCCAGGTCAAAGCCCCAACGAGCATTCTGCCAGCCCGCAGCCAGAACGCCGCCATTGGCACGTTGCGAACCGCCTGAACAGCCTTGAGTGGTTCCGCGAAGACTGAACTGGCAAGAGCCGAAATCTTCGTTGTGTTGGCCTGCGTCATTCAAGTCGAACGAGCCGGCATCCATGCCAATGCGCTCCAGGCGCGCGAAGGCCCTGCCGTCGTCCCAAGGGGTGTCGACGTGCAGCAGGGTCGACTGAGTACTCAACCTGGAAATACCTGGGGTACCGTCGCTTTTGCGCCAACCGTAATCATGCATGAGGGTCACGTTGGTATTGCGCTGGCGATACAACTCATCGACGTCACTGCGCAGGCTGCGCAGCAGCCAGTCATCGGCGTCATTGGCGCGGCTAGCCAGTGTCATTGCGCGGTCATCACGCGGTGACAGCGCCGAGCGGTCGAGCAACTGCGCATCGGCCATCGCCGCCGCGTAAAGGTCCAGCGCCCGCTGCGGGTCATTGGCAGCCACCAGCCGGGCAGCATCCCGGCGTAGCAAGGGGTCGGGCTGGGGCTGCTGCGAGGCAATATGGTCAAGCAGCCTGGACGCTTTGTCCTTTTCCCCCAGCGCCACCCAGACTGCAGCCAGACGCTGCTGCGCGTCGCTCTGCTGATCCGTCAGTTGCAGCGGTTGTGCGGCCAGCGCCTGCCGCACACGCTCCAGGTCGCCTTCGGCAATCCAGCTTTGCATGATGCCGAGCCGGGCCTCGGGACGCTGGGGTTGGACCTCAAGCACCCGCTGATAGTAACCACGCGCCTTGCTGCTATCGCCCCGCTCTGCCGCCCAGTCCGCCATCAACAAGAGGTCGTCGGGATCTCCCTCGCCATGGGCCAGGCCGGCTTCCAGTACCGCTGTTGCCTCAGCCGTACGGCCCTGCTCCTGCAGGCGCTGAGCCTGAGCCAAGGTCATGCGCCGACGCACGCGCTTGTCCAAGGTGCGCATGTCGTCGGTCCAGGCGCCTTCGGGCACGGCACGCAAGGTGTCCAAGGCCAGAAGATCACGGTCACTGGACTCCAGATACAGGCCATGGGCATAGCGCGTGGCCGGGTCCGCTGGCTGGCTTTTCAGCACGTTGGCGAACGCGGCATCTGCCTCGGCGTTACGCCCCTGTCGGCGCAGGCTGCTGGCCAGCTGATAGACCAGCCATGGCTCATCGGGGGCCAGTTCGGCAGCCTGCTCCAGAACGCGGCTGGCGGTGGCCCAATCCTCGCGTTGCAACGCAGCGTCACCCTGCTCACGCAGGCGACCGAGCTGCAGGCTGCGGCGCAGGCTGGCGAATTGAGCCTGCTGAGCTGCTGGCAAGCTGTCCAGATACGCTTGCGCCTTGTCTGTCGATTGCGCCTGGTATATCCGCATCAAGCCGCGCACTGCGCTTTCATTGTCGGGCAACATGCGCCGCACTTGCAGGTACTGCCGTTCGGCGCCAGCCATGTCGCCTTCGGCAAACGACACATCGGCCAGCCCGAGCAAGGCGAACTCATCTTCGGGGCGCTGCTGGCGCGCCTGCTGGTAAAGCGAGCGAGCGACGCGCAGGTCCTGCTTCTCCAGCGCGCTGTCGGCTTTTTGCAGCATCCCCCAATACTGGCTGGAGGCTTGGAGGTCTTTCCATTTGCTCATCAGGCGGGTGCTCTGCTCAATGGCAACGGCCTGATGAAAAGATTCGTTCGCTTGCGCATAACGGCGCTGGCGCATCAGCGCAACGCCAAGCGCACCGTGCAGGCTGGCATCATTTGCATAGCGACGCAGGGCAAGACGCAGCTGCGCCTCGGCCTGGACATTGCTCCCCTGTTCCAGCAACGCCTTGCCGCGTTGCCCCGCCTGCCAGGCAGGGTCGGCGACCAGGGTACGCTGCTGCTTGAGGTTTTCGCCGGCCAGCGGCAGCAGTGGCGAAGCGGGATAGCGCTGTGCGAAGGCCTGCCAGGCAGCAACGCTGCTGGCACTTACCGGTTGCTCGGACAGATAGTCGAACTCGCGCTGCGCCGCGGCATCGCGTGCCGTGGGGTCACGCGACAACTGATCGAGCACAGCCAGGGCCTCGCTGTCGCGCCCTTCGCTGAACAACCAGCTGGCCAACGTCTGGCGCAGGCCTGCGTTGCCTGGGTACTGGCTATCGAGCTGCTGTAACTGCCGGACTGCTTCCGGGCGCTGTCCGGCCAGATTGCCCCGCACCCGCCAATAGTCCAGTGCCATGTCCAGGCTGGGCGGCTCGCCGGCGAACAGTTGGTCATAGGCCAACAGTGCCTCGTCGTAGCGCCCGGTTACCGCCAGAAGACGAGCTTGTTGCAGACGCTGCGCCATCTCTGGTTGTTGCAGTTGCAGCAGACGTCGGGCTTGTCGGTCCTGAAGGCTGCCCGGCGCGACTTCGGCGATTCGTGCGCGCAGCTGCTCGGCTTCCTGAGGCTTCTGCTCACGCAGGGCCAGGCTCAAGGCCGCCAGCAAGGCATCGGGGTTGCGTGGCTCCAGCAGCCGCAGCCTGGCCAGCGCGTTGTGGATCAGGTCGTCACGGTGCAACGCCTCGCCGATGCGCACCTGCTCGAGCAGCCATTGGCGCTGCCCATCACGATCCTTGGGTTGCGCAGCCACAGCGCAAGAGAGTGCAGCCAGCGTCAGCACGCCGATCATTCGGAACATGGTGCACTCCAGGCAGGCAGCAGACGGCCATCGTTGTCGAAGCGATAACGGTCCTCATCCCAACCTCGGCCGAACATGGACAGCACGTGGTCGTAATACCCCTGCGCCTCGACGGGTTGGTCGCGCAGCTTTTTACGTTGCACCTCAAGGGCGCCATGACCGTCAACAGTACTGGCCAGAAGCGGTAAAAGTGCCGCAGAGAAGCCTATGGGGCCATGACCGATTGCTTTACCGGTGCGAGCATCGACGCTTTCCGGCGGCTGGCCGCCACGCGTGGTCAGCTCGACCATCGGTGCAAAGTGACGCAGCAACTCATCGCGCAGCGCCGCCCCACGGGCCAGCATGCCCAGCCACAGGTATACGCGGATGGCGTCATAGTCACCGGCACTGCCATGCTCAGGGTCGCCTTCGATGCCGGCTGCAGGTGTCCACAACAACCAGTCCGGAGCGAAGCCCTTAGGCGACGCCTGTAACCAGAGGCGGCGGACATTGCCTGCCATCTCGGCCCACAAAGGGTCTACCAGGGCGAAGCGGTCAAACAACTGGGGTGGCAGGTAGCTTGGGTTAAGCCGCCAACCGCGACTGTCTTCAAAGCCGTAGTCACCGGGCAGCAGCATCACGCCCAGGCCAGGCAACTTGCGTACGGTCTGGGCGGCAATGCGCCAGAGCATCTGCTGGCCCAACCGGGCATAGCCTGGCTCGTCCCACAGCCGCCCGGCTTCGAGCAGGCTATAGGCGATCCAGGCATCAGCGTCACTGGCGTTGTTGCTGTCCAGCACCTTCCATTGCTGCTGGCTGCGCCCCCACTGCCACGCCGGAAGATGGCGTGAAAGGTCCCCTTGGGCCAGGTTGTTGCTGGTCCAGTGCAGTAACTTCGCGAAGCCATCGCGGTCATTACCGACCAAAGCGAAGAACAGCGCATAACTCTGCCCCTCGGACGTAGTAACCAGTCGCTCATCACTGCGATCGATCACCCGCCCGTCCTCACTG
Organism: Pseudomonas sp. SG-MS2; assembly: GCF_009933855.1. Classification (NCBI taxonomy): domain Bacteria; kingdom Pseudomonadati; phylum Pseudomonadota; class Gammaproteobacteria; order Pseudomonadales; family Pseudomonadaceae; genus Pseudomonas; species Pseudomonas sp. SG-MS2. The sequence goes on from NZ_MOMO01000251.1 coordinate 10,749, forward strand.
ATCTGTCGGGCCTTGAATCGCTCCCACGCCGGCCACGGGCACGCTGGCGAAGCGGCCGTAACAGCGGGCATCCACAATGCCACCAACAATGCCAACAGCTGGCGCATGTTCAATCGGCCTCACCCAGGCGACGACGCCCTGCCCAACGCAGCGCACGCCACAACAGGAAGGCGAAAAGCAATACGCTCACGGTGGCAAGCACCGCGATCAGCGCGGGGTAATCGGAAAGGTGGAACCACAACAGCAACCACCATGGCAGTTGGCCGACAAAGTAATGCTCACCGACGAACTGGCTACTGACGCCGCTGCTGCGCACCAAGGCGACGGAGCCGGCCACCGCTTCCAGCTTGCCGGAGTCCGCCAGCACATCGCGCAGCAATGCGTACTCGGCATCGGAACTGGCCAGCAGAGCGACGACGCTACGCTGCTCGTGGAATGGCGACTTCAGGCCCGTGATGGCGGCAATCGGCGCCTGTGCGCTGACCGTGACGCGACTGTTGGCGGCCACCGAGGCGGAATTGAAGCGCTGACTGCCCGGCGACTCCAGTGCCTTGCCCTGTACCATCCAGTCACGCTGTCGATTGAGCAACAACCCAAGGTCCGGGGCATCGTGCAGGCCTTCAGGCAGGCTGCCGATCAAGAGCAAGTCGGCATCAGCGTCCGCAGCTTGCTTCCAGTTGTCGGTCAGGCGCACATTCAGGGCTGGGTAACCGATTTGCCCGGCCAGGCTGGCGACCACGTCCAGCAGCGTACCGACCTGCATCTGCGTCGGCGTGCCCGGTACCACGATCACAGTGTCGGACAGATCGGCCATACGGCTGTAAGGGAAGCCGCTTCGGGCGAAGGCACGCAGATCAGGCATGGCCATGTAATGGTGATAGCCGGACAGGTCGATGGTCGAGTTTTCGTCGATAGCGGCCCGCACATCCACCGGCAGGGACGTCTGGCAATGGTCGCGCTGGGCGCTGCCCAGTGTGCTGGCGAAGCTGAAATCAAAACGCAGTCGATTGCGTGCACCGATTTTCAGGGCGGGCACTAGAGCCTGTTCGGTCAACGCTGTGCTGTCGGTGGACAGCACATTCAAACGCATTTCTTCGAGCGTGCCACCGCGGCGGTCGTTACCCACCAGCGGCATGCTGGTGATGTATTGATCATTGACGCTGATGCTCAGGCGCGACTCGTCTGTGACTGCCGGTGGGGTGTAGCGGTAAAGGGTCTGCAGCGGAATACCCTGGTTGCGCCAGACGAACAGATCCGGGGGCAAGTTAACATCGAGAGTGATCGGTCGCGGCTGCAGGCCGCTTACCTGAAGCTGCTCGGGGTAATCGAGCAACTCTGAGAAACGCACCGGCCGGTCAGTACGCGTCCAGTTAGGCGCATCGTAGGGCTTGCGCGGCTGTAAGGTGGTCATCTGTTCGACTTTGACCTGCGGCCCGCGGAACAGGTCACTGCCAACAGCCAGCGCCGACGCGGCCTTGACCAGGTCCTCGTCATTGCGACCGAGCACCAGCAGCAATTTGCTCCAGCGATCGGTAGGGTGATTGATCAACTGCACCACCGGGCCGTCGACCTTCGGGAACTTTTCCAGGTCGGCAAGGAATGACGGGCGACGCTCGTTGGTGGCGAAGACAATGGCCGGCGTAGGCTTGTCGCCGCTATTTGGCAGGCTGTTGAACGACACCGGGAAGCTCGCTTTGCGCCAACCCGCCTTGCTACCGAAATAGGACGAGAGAATGGCAGCCGCGCGCTGCTCGCCAAGGGTCGGCGCGTCAGCGAAAACGACCGGCAGCTCAAGTTTGCCGGTATCACGCGGATCGAAGAACGGCAGCGGGAAATAGGCCAGGTCATTTTCCAGGGCCAGCGGTTGCTGACGGAGCTGGACCTGGCTCTTGCGGTTGAGATTCAGCCACAGGCCGCTGTGCGCCGGGTCTTCACAGATATCGGTGTAGTGCCCGACGAACTCCAGGCGGACCCTGTTGAAATCGCTGATCAGCTTCGGGTCCAAAGGCAACTGCCGCCGCACACGCTGACCGAGCTGATCCTTTTCCACCGGCACCACACCCATCAACTCATCGTTGAGGTACACGCGCAGGTGGGAAAGGTTTGGCAGCAAGGCCGGCGAAGGGGTGTAGTCCAATTGCAGAACGGCTTCGGTCGCCAGGCGATCTCTGCGCAAGCCGAACTCTACGTTCTCACTGTTGCGTACCCCAAGCAGCAGGCTATCGGACGCTTGGCCAAGCTGTTCGAAAGTCCGGGTCACGGGCCAACTGGGCACCAGTGGCTCGGCCGACGGGGCAAGCGGGGCTACATCGGCGACGGCTGCATGCTGGAACAGGGAGGCAAGCAGTGCCATCGCCAGACTCCAGGTGCGCGCGGGATAACGAGTCATCATGCGTCTCGGTCAAGAAGGTTCGTGGATGGAGTAGGTCGCGGAGTGCGGGGCATGTAGCTGCCCAGCCAGCGCGCCAGATCAAGCGCCGGCTGCAACCGTTCGCGAAGCCAGCCTGGTGCGTGCTCGATCAAGCGCATATAGCCGACGCCGCCGAGTTTGAGCACGTCGACCAGGCTGCGTAGCGGGCGGTCGACCTCATGTTTGTCCTGCCACCCCAGCCAGGCATCAGCGCGGGCAAAGGTGCAATGCACCAGGTCGATCTGCTGCTGTTGGCTGAGGCCTTCGAAGGTCAGGCCTGCATGCCGACCGACGATGCGGGTTACCCGTGCATTGAAGGCGAATTCACGTTGGCCACGGCTGAGCAGCAGGCGTACACGCTCCCCGGGGGCGGGCGACACGCCTTCACCCAGCTGCAGGCCGATACCGCCATCGGAGTAATCGACCAGTGTGCATGGATAACCGTGCCCACTTTCCAGCAGCAGTGCAGCCGGCAGGTGCATCTGTACGCGATGCGCACGGCGCACCTGGCGCACTTCGGCTGCTACCGCGCAGGCTGCGCCGAGGATCAGCAGGTTGTAGATCACCCACAGTGAACTGACGATCACCGTGCCTATTTCGGCTACCGGCCCATTGATCAGCCGCCAGACGGCAAAGCCGAGCCCAAGCACATTGAGCCCGGCGAGGAACAGATACGGTTGGGCGATTCGCCAGTCGAACTGCCCTTGCTCCATCAACCCACCCTTTGCAGTGACATTGAAGGTGCCTTTCTTCGGCGCAAATAACGCAACCGTGGTGGGACGGGCGATGTACCAGGCCAGCACGGTCTCGTAAACCTCGCCCCAGAACGTTTGCCGGTATTTGCCCTGCATGCGCGAGTTGGTGAGGCTGGCGTGAATCATGTGCGGCAGCACGTAGAGCAGGATCATCAAGGCAGGCGCATAGATGATGTAGGCATGGAACAACAGGAACGCCAGCGGCGCGGTGAGGAAGATCAACCGTGGCAGGCCGGCCAGGAAGTGCAGCATGGCGTTGGCGTAGCAAACCCGCTGAAACAAGCTGAGACCCCGGCCGAAAAGGGGGTTGTCGGTCCGGAAAATCTGCACCATGCCACGCGCCCAACGAATGCGTTGGCCGATGTGCGCCGACAGGCTCTCTGTTGCCAGGCCCGCAGCCTGGGGGATACTCAGGTAGGCCGAGGTCCAGCCTTGGCGGTGCATGCGCAACGCGGTGTGGGCATCTTCAGTCACCGTTTCGACGGCGAATCCGCCAATACTTTCCAACGCGGTACGGCGCAGCACGGCACACGAACCGCAGAAGAAGGCAGCGTTCCACATGTCGTTGCCGTCCTGGATCAACCCGTAGAACAACTCGCCTTCGTTGGGGCGGCGACGGAAAGACCCCAGATTGCGTTCGAAGGGGTCCGGCGAGAAGAAGTGATGAGGGGTCTGTACCAGCGCCAGCTTAGGGTCTTTGAGGAACCAGCCGACCGTCATCTGCAGGAAGGAACGCACCGGGACATGATCGCAGTCGAAAATTGCGATCAGTTCGCTGTCAGTGACACCCAACGCATGGTTGAGGTTGCCGGCCTTGGCGTGGTTGTTGTGCGGGCGCACGATGTAGCCTACACCCACTTCGTCGGCGAAGGCACGAAACGCCTCGCGCCGGCCATCGTCAAGGATGTAGATGCGCAGGCAATCCCGCGGCCAGTCCAGGCCCAGGGCGGCCAGCACGGTGGTACGGACCACCGACAGATCCTCGTTGTAGGTGGGGATCATCAGGTCGACCGTCGGCCACCGGCTCGGGTTTTCCGGAAGGTTCGCCGGCTTGCGTTGCAGCGGCCAGCAGGTCTGGATGTAGCCAAGGATCAGCACGAACCAGGAGTAGGTTTCCGCCGCAAGCAGGATGACGCCGCAAACCAGGTCGAGGGTGTCGTTCCAGTTCAATGTCGAGGTATAACGCCACCACAGGTAGCGACAGGAAATGATCGTCGACAACACGATCAACATCAGCGTAGGGAAGCGACCCGGCATGTAGCGCACCAGCATCGCGATGCCCCACAGCAGGAAAATGAACACCAGTTGCGCCAGATAACCGAACGGTTCTGTTACGCAGAGCACGGCAAGAAGTACAGCGCACGAGGTGAGCACGGTATAAAACAGCCGTCGGCCAAATACGCTTAGCCCACGCAAGCGCGAAGCGGCACTGCGTTGCAGACTGCTGTCGCGAAAGCGTATCGGTACCTGGCGCATGGTTTCGGCCAACCGGGCTCGGTATTGGCGCAACACCTGCCATGCCCAGCGTAGTGGGCTTGTCATAGCAGACCAGACGCTCGCCAGCCTGCCCAGCCTGGCCGGCTGCGGCTCACTTCGCAGCAGCAGCCAGATGCACTGGATCAGCAGACGTAGCGGGTCGCCCAGCGTTGGACGCTTATCAACAAATTGCGGGAACAATCGCTGGCGCTCAGCCAAAAGCGCTTGCCAGGCCGGCGACTCTAGGCGCAGTAACAGGAATGCCAGCCACACGCACAGCGTAAACAACATCGCGACCGGACGATGAGTGCCCCGGGCGGTAAAGTAGCTGTAGGCCGAAAGCGGAGTCACGTTCACGCTTGCCGCCTTGCCAGGCAACGCACCGCCAGGCTCTGCACATCTCGGGAAGCCAGGCTCTGCGGCGCGTAATGGCCCACTGGCGCCTTGCAGGCAAATGCCTCGGCAAAGGCCTCGTCGCGGTGCACCAACTGCATCGGCAACTGGTTACGGAACTGATCACGCCACACCATCAGCACATCGTTTTGCAGGCTGCTGGCAGGATCGAAACGGTTGATCAGCATGAGGTCGTACTGTTCGACCTGCTGACGACCGAGCAAGACATGGCTGGTCATTTCCGCCTCTGCCACCAGTATCTGCATATCGCTTTCAAAGGCCCGAGTGCTTTGGGCACCGACAGGATAGGGAAGGTCCAATAGCAGCCAATCGAAATGCTCGGCCAGTTCAGCTTGCCGAGGGCGCCAAAGTTCGGGCGTGTGCCAGTCACCCAGGGCGTTGAGCCGACCTTGATCAACCTCACCAAAAGGCATCAGGCACAACCCCTCGAGCACTTCGTACACAGGCTCACCGAACGGCCGACCTTGTACCTGCGCACGCGCCCAGCCATTACGCTGATCGAGGGGCAAATTGAAGTGCAGCCCCAACAGGTTGTCCGGACAAAGATCGATCAGCAGTACCCGCTCACCCAGTTCACGTAAAGCGAAACCCAGGGCGGCCAATAACGCACTACGCCCCAAGCCACCCCGCAATCCGTGCAATGCCAGGCTGATCATGGCGTCTGGGCCTCAGGCACTGCGCGAGCGGGGACGGTTTCCTCGGCCCGGGCCATGCAGCTTTCGCCCAGTAGTGGCCAGCGCTGCAGAGCCTGTTGCACGCCGACCATCATGGAGATGTCCTGATAGCTCAAGGCAGGCATGTCCAGGTGCTGACGGAGCTGGGCAATATCGTCACTGCGGTCGGATGGGTCAGCCTTGCCAGTTTTCATGGGTTTTCCTTGGGAACAGGCTGCCAATCCGGCTGCCCTTGCAGACGCATGTAGGTGCGTCCCTGGAAGTCGATGACTTGGGCACCAGAGGTTTCTGATACACGTTCAGTGGTCGGCAAGTCGGTCAGCAGGCTGGGCAGGTCGAGCGTCTGCCCAGCACCCAGGCCTGCATATACACGAGAAACCAGTTCAGACAACGCAAGAAAGCTGGTAGGCGATGCCACCTTCAGGGGCTCCGCCCGAGCGTGCTGGCCCATGCCGATGAACTTGAGGCCGACCGGCACGTGGGTAATCGAAGGTGTAGGAATTTCACGCATGCCGGACAACTGCATACGGTCGCCATGCAGGGCCGCGCCGTGTTCGGGAACGATGGCTACGACCACGCGACGGCCGCTGCCTTCAAGTTCGTCGAGGAACTTGCCCAAGTCCCCGAACAGGCGGTTGGTCCGTGTGGCATAGTCGGCGGCGCGTGTGCCACCGTCAGCGGTGACGATACGGTTGCCGTCATGCAGGCTGATGGTGTTGTAAAACAGCGAAACATGCTGAGCGTCCGAGCTCCTGCGCTTGCTCCACCACCCTTGCAACACATCCAGATCGCCGGCAATTGGCGAGCCGTCAAAGCTGACAAGCGCTCTAGGGAAATCGGTGATGCTCAAGCCCGGCTGAGGCATGTGCTGGCTGGTGATGTCGCCAATGAAGTTATCGAACCGCCCGCTATGGTTGAGCAGGGTCTGGCTCTGGAAACCGAGCTTGGCCAGGTTCTCGAACAGCAGACACTGCTCGGGGGCCGGCTGATACAGACCAGAATGGGACGACTGACCACAACTTGCCCTTAGCATTCGGATTGCGGCAGGCCCGCTGTACGACGTGGCCGAATTGAACTGATCGAAAATCACGTCCATGCGCGAGAACAGCGCATTCTCGTGCAGGCCTACTGCTGTCAGGTCGTCCCAGGCCAGCGAGCACACATTGATTACCAGCAAGTCGAAGGGCTGCTCGTCCTGCTTCACCGCAGGAAACGCGGTTACCCGTTCGCGTTCGCTGGCAAAGAAGCGCTCAAGCCAGGCATTTAGGGTCGCGTTGTCGGCTACCGCTGCGGTAGGTGCAGTAGCGGCTGAGCTGGCCACAACCTGCTGGCTGCCAACGGGGCTCAGTGCCGGTAGCCCACCGACCGCCAGCCACGCCAGACCTACAAGGCTCAGGGTGCTCAGGCGCAGCCAGTGACGCAGGAACAGATACCCCACCAGCAGCAACACCAGGGCGCCCATCAGGTTCCAGTTTATGAACCTGGCCATCAGCTCCAGCAAGTAATCCCATGAAAAGTCGAGGACGCCTGGCTGTTCCAGCAGGCGACGGAATGGCGGCAGCCACGTGTCGTGGTAGAACAGGGCGACGCCCAGCGGAACCGCCACGACCTGACGACCGACTCGCAACCATCTTCCTGGCAAGGGCACCAGAAGAAACGCTGCGAACAGCAGGTTCGGCAGGGCCTGAAAGTCCAACATGCCGACTGCTACCAAGAGGAACTTGGCCAGGAAATAGAAGTTCCAGGCGCCCAGACCCCGCCAACGGGCTGCCAGAGGTACGGTATCGGTCGGATTATTCATGATCAGAGTCCTGATGCACTACGCGGCGGCGTACGCCAACCGGCTTCAGGTAACGGGGATGCAAATGGCGGTTGAGCCAGCCCTGCACCACGGCACGTATGCGTACAACGAACAGCACCAGGACCAGGGTGACCAGCGCACTGATGCCGATCACCTGCAGCAATTGAGCAAAGTTCATGCCGTCCTCCCCTGTTGCAGCTTGATCTCTCGAGGGGCCAGAGCAGCCCTCTTTTGCGCAGATGGGAAGGTTACCGACGCAGCCAGCGGCGGTTGAGGCTTGGTTTCGTCGTGGAAAGCCGGTGCCGTCAGGCTGTCGACGCTTACCAACAGGTCCTGGCTGATGAAGAGTTCCTTCCAGGACAATTGGAATATGTGGTCCAGCGCCTGTTCGACTCCTTCCGAGCGGCAGGCAAACAGGAACAGGAAAAGAACCTCACCGACCACGCAGGCAATATCGCCATCTCGGCGGAACAGCGTACGCGAGCACGCCTGCAGCGGGCTCAGACCAGGTACAGGGCGCAACACCAGCAACTGGTGCACGATTTCACCGTTACGATGGCCGTGCCACATCTGCTGCACGGCCTCGGCAAAAGCACGGGGTGCAACCAGGCCGCAGACGGGCAGCGGTCGAAGGCGGGCTAGCAAGGCATCGAAATCAGCCGGTAAGTGGCGGCGCCATACATAGCCCTGGATGCTGTCGACCATAGTGAGGAAACGCGACAGACTGGCGCCGAATGGGACGATCTGGCTGGCACCGCAAGCCAGCAGTAACTGCTCATCCTGATAACGCAGGGTAGGTGCCATTTCGCGCACCACCAGTTTCAGTGCGTTACCACGCAATTGCCGCAAGGTATGAAGCTGCCGGGCCAGGACATCAAGGCGCTGCCCACCGTCCATGGCAAAGATTACGGTTGCCGACACAGCACGGCTCGCCTTGGTACCCAACTCGCTCATGCTGTCGAAAACCTGCCAGTGCTCGGACAGTGCCGGCGCGCCTTCAAGCACTTGGCTCTGGGCCAGGCATACCAGTTCATCACCGCCGACGTCGGTCGACGGCAGAGGGCGACCGGCCACCGCAAAACCACTGTCGTAACGTGCCAACTCGACGTCCTGGGTGCCCACCACGCCGAGCATGTTGCTCCAGAAATGCTGCAAATAGCGAACGCCGCCCTGGCCACGGTAAAGCTGGGCAAGCCCATCGATTGACTGGTTGAATGCGCGCAGACGCTCCACCAGCGAAGCGCTCTGCCCTTCACTGACCACCAATATCAGCGCTTGGGCAGCGATTGCCGAACGGCGCAGCGCCTGGCACCAGCGCTCGACTTTGCTATTGTCCCAGGCAGCGGTGGGCACCAGCGCCACCAGCACGCGGCCAGGAAGGTCTATTCGAGGCAGGTCACGCTCGAGGTGCAGGATGGCCCGTACGTCAGCCTCGTACAATGCCAGCTCAGCCGGCCCGCAAGTCGCGGCGAGCCCGCCAAGAATCTGATGTAACGCTCGCGCATCGCCCAGTAACGATGCCCGGCCTTGTTCAGGCATGGCCTCGAGGATCTGGCGGCAGAGTGTAGCGGCGTCTTCTGTGGTGTCACAGGCCAACCAATACAGGCCGTGCTCATGGAACTGACTATGCTCGGCATCCAACCCGGGAATAGCCAACAACGGAATACTTTTCGTCAAAACAATGACTCTGAATTCGATATCGAAGCTGATTCGAGGAGAGGCCGCACGCGAGTACATGCGGCTTTTTGACGAACAAGAAATGTCAAAAAAACGACGCCTGCAGAGCTGGCTTGATTAGGTCGTCAATTCTACAGCACGCAGGCAAAATAGTGTCAAGATGATATGAAAGCCGTTGGTCGCACACGTTTGCCATGCGGTAATCGAACGCCCCAGGTGCTCAGCGCCTGCGCCTTGAAAATTGACTGGAGCATGCAAGAGAAGTCAAACAACTAGTGGGCAGGCGCATCACCGTAACTTTATCTATGCTGCGCCTGTGCCGACAATCAAGGTAACAACGTGACGGGGATGGCGACCATGTTCTACGTGCAACGCAATGATCAGGGGCAGTTGCAGCGGGTGGAAGTTGCACCCTACGCGGAGTACACGGAAGTCTTACCAGCCGATCATGCCGATATTCAGGGATGGTTCGCCGACGACGTGGTGGAAAATAGCCTCAAGCAGCTCAAGCAGAGCGACCTGGACATGATTCGCGTACTGGAGGACCTGATAGAGGTGCTCACTGCCAAAGGCGTATTCAGCATCACTGACCTGCCGCCCGGCGCGCAGGCCAAACTGCTCAGCCGCTCCACGGCGCGCAAGGCGCTGGGTAATTTGAACAACCTGATCGAAGAGGAAGACGAAGGCGGGTTGATCTGAACACGTTTTTTCTGTCTGTAGCGGCCCCATCGCAGCCTTGCCGGCCATGGGGCTTGGGTCAACGCCAGGGTGCGGGCTCGCCGACCAGCCGTCCCTGAATCCCTTCCACACCCATTTCCACCAGTACCTGTAGTTCACCTTGCGTCTCGACCCGTTCGGCAATCAACGGTACGTCTATGCTGTGGGCCGCACGTTGGATCGTTTCAATGAACAGGCGCTTGTGCTGTTCATGGTCGATGTTGCGGATGTAGCTACCATCGATCTTGAGGTACGCAAGGCCCAGGTGCGCCAGGTTGCCGATCATGCTGAAACGGCCGCCGAAACGCTGAAGCGCCAACCCGAAGCCCAACTCGTGCAGGCGCCGAGTCAACTGCTCAAGCATGCCCTGCTCGGGCAGTAGCTCACCGAGCTCGAACACCAGTCGGGACCGCAGCGCCGAGTGCTGCCCAAGCAACTCATATATGCGCTGCAGAGCGTTGGGGTCGGCCAGGGTCGCAGCCGACAGGTTGAGCGCAAGCACCTGATCATGGCTACGCAAGTGCGCCAGCACTTTTTCGAGCACCAGCACATCCAGCCGCGGCATCCAGCCAAAGCGCTCGAGCCACGGCAGAAAGCGGCCGGCCGGCACTGCCTCGCCTTCATCATCGTGCAGCCGTGAAATGACTTTGTAGTGCAGCACGCGCTGCACGTCCTTGCAATCCACAACCGGTTGGAAGAACAGTTCGAACTGACCTTTGACGAAGGCTTGCTTAAGCCGCGTGTGCCAGGCGTGATGGCTATCGCCGGCAACAGCCGCAGCACCCTGCTCAAGGCAAACCCAGCCGGGGGTCGGCTGATTTTCAGCGCGGGCCAGGGCCTCATCGGCAAGTTTCAATAGCGCTTGCGGCGCGTCACCGGGGCTGAACGGTGCAAGGCCGATACAGGCTACCGGGTCGACATCGGTGGCGCCGGTCTCGTGCAGGCTCTGCAGCGTGGCCTCCAGGGCCTGGGCGAGCTGTACCGCCTCTTCGTGCACCATGCCTGGGGCGAGCACGGCGAACTCACCGCCACGGCTGCGGGAAATCAGGTCTTTGGTCTCCGGGAACTTGGCACAGGTACGCTGCAGCTGTACACCGACCGCCTGCAACAGCTGGTCGGTGCGTTGGCCGCCCAAGCGGGCGTTAAGCCCTGTGAGGTCCTGAACACGCAGCAACAGTAGGTAACCCGCCCTCGCTTCTTCAAGGTTGCTGACTCGGGTATTGAGCTGCATTTCAAAGTAACGGCGGTTGGACAACCCGGTCAGGCTGTCCTGATACGATTCGGTACGTAGCCGCTCGCTGCGCTCAGCCTGCTCGTTGAACAGGGCCTTGAGCTTCTCCACCATCTGGTTCATGGCTTGTACCACACGACGCAACTCGGGCGTGCGCGGCAGCTCAGGCAGGCTGAGGAACTCGCGGCGGGCGATGGCGTGGGACTGCTCGACCATGTAGTCCAGCGGCCGCAATTGACGACGTAACAGCAAGGCTCCGAGTACCGCGCTCGCTGCACCGCAGAGCAGCAGCCAGCCCAGGCTGCCCAAGGCGCTCTGCCAGAGTTTGGAGATGGCGAACATCGGGTGGCTAATGACTTCGACCCGCGCGGCTTGTTGCCAACCTCGGCTGACGAGGGCATCACCGCCGGCAGCTTCGAGGCCTATCAGGTGGATGAACCAGGCAGGAACACCACCAGGATCTGGCTGCGCGTGACGCTCCACCAGCACCGCATTCGAGGCCAGGTCGACGACCTTGATGCTCGAATAATAGCCACTGTCAAAGATCGAACTGACCATGAGCTCTACCATGGCCGGGTCATCGATGTTCGGCGTCAACGAGAGCGCCAGCGCCGTGGCAGCGTCCTGGGCATGTGAGCGCAGCTGGTTGACGTACTGGCTGCGTGAACTCTCCAGGCTGACCATGAAGCTGCCGCTGAACGCGACCACCAGGAACAGGCAAATGGCCAACAGCAATTGTTTGAACAGTGACATCTGTGCTCCTTCAGTAAACCGGTTCGGCCGGGAACCCTTCGGCCTGCATTTTCTTTAACAGGTCCTGCCAGCGTGACAAACGCTTGGTGTCACCGACTTTCTTGTTACCCGCAGCACCGGTCAACCAGAGGCCTTCACCATTAAAGGCGTAGACCGGCAAGAGGTCAGTACGCTGGCTGGCCGGCTTGATCGCGTCCATCAGGCTATCGAGTACCAGCGGCTGGGCTTGTGGGCTTGAATAATAGGTCAGCACCATGTGCGCGCGATTCTGGCGCAAAGCCTTGACGTAGGTGATGCGCAGCTTTTCACTTGGGATACCCATACGGCGCAGGCTGAAATACTTGGCGATGGCGTAGTCCTCGCAATCGCCAGCGCCCTTGATCAAGGCCTGGATGGGCGTGGCCCAATAGTCGACTTCACGCCACAAGTCGATGTCTTCGACATAGCGCAATTGCTGGTTGAAAAACAGGTTGGCTGCCTGCAAGCGTTGTAGCTCGGAGCCTTGGTTTTGCGTGGCCATCATGGCTTGCCAGGCATCAATGCGGCCCTTGCCGGCACCGAGTGGGCCATACAGGGTCTGTGACTTGCGACTGATCTGGGAAAAATCCCAATCCGCATGCAAACCGCCCAGCAGCAAGCTGCCCAGCAAAATGGCGAGGCCGACACATCGCGCGGCGGATTTGATTACCCAGGGTATCGCCAATGCGAAGACCTGTTCAGACCAGTCGAAAGCAGCGATGGTGCGGCCTGTCAGCATAAAAAACAATGGCATCCTGCAATCATGCCGCCGGTGGTCGGGGAGCCAAGACTTTCCAGTTAATGCTTTGTATGTGCCGCTTCCTTTGCCAGTCGTCTTCATCCACCATATCTCTAGGCCTTGTTTCGCTCGCCCCCATTGCGGGGCGCTGGTTTGACAAGCCCCCTTGCCTGTTACTAGTGTCATTGGATCCAACTTTAGTCGCCGAGGCAGACTTCGCGTGGCCGAGAAAATCAAACTGAGCAATGTGCTGGCGAGCGAACAGCTACCGGCAAACCTGGCCCGTGGCGTGATCGAAGAACGCTTGCGCAGCGCCATACTCGATGGTCGCCTGCCGCCCGGTACCGCCGTGCGCCAACAAGAGCTGGCGACCTTGTATGGCGTCAGCCGCATGCCTGTGCGTGAGGCGCTGCGCCAGCTGGAAGCGCAATCACTGCTCAAGGTGGAGATGCACAAGGGCGCGGTTGTGGCGCCCTTGATTGGTGAAGATGCGGTCGACACTTATGCGTTGCGGGTTTTGCTCGAATCCGAGGCCCTGCGCCAATCCATTCCCCTGCTCGATGCCGAAGATATCGCCCGGGCACGTGGTTACATCCGGCAATTGGAAAACGAGACGCGCCACGCCGAAATCGGCCGCCTCAATCGGCTGTTCCACATGGCCCTGTACGGCAAGGCTCAGAACCAGAAGCTACTGCGCCTGATCGAGGACGAGCTCAACGAGGAAGAGCGCTTCCTGCGCTTTCATCTATCGTCGATGGGCTTGGGCAAGCTGACCCAGGACGATCACAACGCACTGGCGGATGCAGCCAGTGACAAGCTGGTCGACGAGGCAGTGAGGGTGCTGGAGCAGCATCTGAACAATGGTGCGCGGGTTATCAGGAATTACCTGGACAAGCAGGCAGCCCAGCCAATGCCATAACCCGGAAAAGACAAAGCCCCTGTCTGCAGTGCAGACAGGGGCTTTGGATTTGAATCTTGACGATGACCTACTCTCACATGGGGAAACCCCACACTACCATCGGCGATGCATC
>NZ_MOMO01000252.1:0-258 GCF_009933855.1 Pseudomonas sp. SG-MS2
GATCGTGTCCCGGGAAGTGGTGTAACTGAACCAGCCGAAGGCGCCCTGCGGGCGAAAGAGGATGGTCATCGTGGTTCTTGGCTAACGTTGAGTTTGCGAAGACCAAACACTCACCAGAGAAACCACGATGACCAAGCCCACTATCGCATTGACCGAGTTGGTTGAGAAAGGGGCAGACGCTGATCTGCTCAAGCAAATGATCCAGTTCGTTGCCCAGCGCATGATGGAGTTCGATGTCGAAGGCCTGTGCGGCGCGGG
>NZ_MOMO01000252.1:288-870 GCF_009933855.1 Pseudomonas sp. SG-MS2
TAGCCGTAATGGCTACCGTGATCGCCTTTGGCAAACCCGCGCCGGCGACGTTGACCTGAAGATCCCGAAGCTGCGCCAAGGCAGCTACTTTCCTGGCTTCCTCGAACCCCGACGTACCGCCGAGAAGGCCATGGCGGCGGTGATCCAGGAAGCCTACATCCAAGGCGTTTCAACGCGTTCGGTGGACGAGCTGGTCAAGGCCATGGGCATGACCGGTATCTCCAAAAGCCAGGTTTCACGGCTAGCGGGTGAGATCGATGAGCGCGTTCACGCTTTCCTTGATCGCCCGCTTGAAGGCGACTGGCCCTATCTCTGGATCGATGCCACCTACGTCAAGGTGCGGGAGGCCGGGCGCATCGTCTCGGTCGCCGTAATAATCGCCGTGGCCGTGAACACCGACGGTGGCCGCGAAGTCCTGGGCATGCGGGTTGGGCCGTCAGAGGCTGAGCCGTTCTGGACAGACTTCCTGCGCAGCCTCATGCGACGTGGCTTGCGGGGCGTGAAGCTTGTCATCTCCGACGCCCACGAAGGGCTCAAGGCGGCTGTTTCCAAGGTATTCAACGCGACCTGGCAGCGCTGCCG
>NZ_MOMO01000253.1:0-3246 GCF_009933855.1 Pseudomonas sp. SG-MS2
CCCGCGCCGCACAGGCCTTCGACATCGAACTCCATCATGCGCTGGGCAACGAACTGGATCATTTGCTTGAGCAGATCAGCGTCTGCCCCTTTCTCAACCAACTCGGTCAATGCGATAGTGGGCTTGGTCATCGTGGTTTCTCTGGTGAGTGTTTGGTCTTCGCAAACTCAACGTTAGCCAAGAACCACGATGACCATCCTCTTTCGCCCGCAGGGCGCCTTCGGCTGGTTCAGTTACACCACTTCCCGGGACACGATCCAAAGCGGCGGTTCGTAGTAGCATTTTGCATCCATCGTGCACGCAGGGAGCTGAGTGCCTGCGACTCCAATCAAAGGCGAAGCGAACACATGAAAATTGAATTTCTGACTGACCGTGGTTATGAAGGATCCGTCTCGGTTGAGGCAGGCCCCTTTAAAAAATGGCTCAAGATCAATCATCCAGAAATAGAAGTTGTTTCTCCACAAAACGCAACGATCTTCGATCTACACGACTTCTCTTACATCATGCCTTTGGTGAGCCTTGCCAACGACATGACTCTTCAGAATTACCTTTCGCTTGTAATTCAGTACTTAGAAACCTATAGAAGCAGCCGCCTGGAGGGTGACTCTGACGAAGTTCAGATAAGTGCCTTATATCAAGATGGAATTGTGACCAAGGAGTTCAAATTCAAAGGCAGCACTGAGGCTTTGAAAAGCAGCATGAAGAAATTCGATCTGAACAAATTCATGGAAACGCCTTAATGTATGGACTAAGACTACTCGAAAATGAGCTACCAGAATCACAGATCATCACTCAGCAGATCTTGGAACTGATATCCAGCAGAAAATACGATGATGCGCTAAAGCTTGCCAAGAACACACAAGCCGCTATAAATGGCATCAAATCTGACGCTGTCGAAGATAGCGTTAAAAATAATTGCTTCATTTATTTCTGCTTCTTTGAGCTTCTCTCCAGCTTGGCTTGCTACTGGAAATGCATAGAGGCAGAAAAATACCATGACTCTTGGTGCAATCTACAAGACGCATTAGATTGCCTTAGACACCTAAAGCGCTTTTATAAAGAACCTAGCATTACTATAACATTTCTGGCTCGCCAGCTTATTTCTATAGAGAAAGTATATCCCTATAAGCACTTTTCAAGCTGCGGATTCATCCTTGAAAAATTTGAATGCAGTATTTGCTCAAAGAACATAGATAGCGACGAGTGCCCCCATATAAAAGGAGAGCTATATTCAGGGGTCATGGCACAAGCCATTGCGCGAAAAATCAAAAGCATAGATCACTTGGCGATCGTCACGAACCCTAAGAACAAGCGACTGGTTCTCATACCAGATGACAATCACCAGCAGTTTGATTTATTCCGAAAGCTGATAAGCGAGTTCGATTCAAAGAAATGCTCACCTATGAGCATCGCCCGTGTCAATTTGATTGAGTCACGTCGCACAGACCCTGACCACAAGCGCGCGCCCCGCAACTCCGCTTGTTACTGCGGAAGCGGAAAGAAATACAAAAGCTGCTGCATTAAATTAGAAAGAATGGCACATATCCACATGGATATTTCCTTAGGACATTTGATGGATCGCCATATTATCTAGCCGGCTTCGCCGGAAGGAAACCAGCGGCTATTTAGCCGGCGACTAGCGAGGGTGGAGCGAGAACCGGCTTGCCACAGACATTTGCTTCTGGCCTTGCCCCATAGGCCCACCTTCTGGAAACCTTCAGCCGGAACGGCTGGTCGACCTGCCATGCTTCGAAACCTGCCCAATTCAACTAACCGCCGGCCGATTTTAGCGCCCAGTGGAAAGTTGCACGGTGCACACCCAGCAGGCCCGCGATATGAGCCACCGACTTGCCCGCTCCGACAAGCATCTCCTGGCCGAGGCAAGCGTGATTGAAGCCATTCGGTTCGACTTCTCATGCCTCTCCTCTACAACAACCCTCATCACGTCGGGGCCTACGTCATACAGCACGACCCCTTCATTTTTCTCCCACTGGCCATCTGGATCTGAGTAGTACCCCTCTCCTAGCAGCCTAACTCTTGACCATTTGGAGTTCTGATTCTAAAAAGTACGCGATTCGCGTCCTAAATTAGGGAGGTACGTAGTAGCATGAGCAACATCCCAACCTGAGGTATCCCCGTGAGCCAGCCATTAAAGATGACGGTGCAGTGCCAAGCTGCTGATGACGGCACAGGAGACTTGATTGTCGATCTACCCACAGAAGTTCTGAATGCAATGGGTTGGAAGCTGGGTGACCTCTTGAGTATCGAGCGGGTCAATGACGAGATCGTGCTGAAGCGAATCCCTGAAGGCTCGGACTCAGGCGATTGATCGCGCCTGGTAGAAACCAAATTGATACATCGGCCACTTGCGGAAAGCGAGTCTATCCCTTGCACGATGATCGATCGGCCGCTATCGACCCCCTTCACGAAGGACCGCAATTGTCCAAAAGCAGACCCTGGACATGTGGGCGATAAATTAGTAGTGTGTCCAAAACTTTGTCGTTTACCTCATGGCATCATGTTGCGGTTAAAGCGCCCTACTCAGCCGGCCTTGGAGGTACACTGAACAAAGAACGCTATTAGGCACAAGCTATTAGGCACAATCGGCGGAAAGCATTACGCCTTTTTTGTTTACTTAAGACCGTAAATCGATTCAGGATTAGCCATGAATTATAAGGACTACGACGAAAGCAAGCCTCCTGCTGTAAAGTTTGCAGATGACGAGGAATCGATTTATCCCATACTGGAAGCGTTTGCCCCCAACAGGCAGCATGATGCACTGTATAAGCTGAATGCTATTTACAGATGGTCTGAAAACCTTATGGGCGATGCTTCAAGCCAAGCCGTGTGCGAGTCTGGCTGTTTCCATTGCTGCGCTCAGAAAGTCGCGATTAAGCCAATTGAGCTGGATAACATACGTGCCAATATTGGTGGTTTTCAGGCTAGGGATAATGGTCGATTTTGCCCTCTTTTAGATATGGACAAGGGCGCGTGCGGGGTATACGAGGTGCGCCCATTAGTGTGTAGGGCTATGCTGACTTTTGACAACCCAAAGTACTGTGAGCGCGACGAAAAACACTACACTTTTGATATTAATCACCTCGGCCGCGCAATGAAGCAAGTGCTTGAAAACCAAGGTGACTTAGGTGAATATTTGGCAGGCAACATAGATATGGTAATGCGCGGGGAGGAAATTGACCTTAGAGTTGAGTTCCAACCTTAATAGCCCAATCTAGTGCACTCTAA
>NZ_MOMO01000254.1:0-4743 GCF_009933855.1 Pseudomonas sp. SG-MS2
GGCGTGCTCCAGGAAGCCCTTGGGGGCATAGACCTTGACCTTGCCTGCCTTGACATCCTTCTCGTCGATCACACCACGAACACCGCCGTAATGGTCGACGTGACTGTGCGTGTAGATCACTGCGACCACGGGTTTCTTCGGTCGATGCTGATAGTAAAGGTCCAGTGCGGCCTTGGCAGTTTCCGCCGAAATCAACGGATCAAAGATGGTGATGCCTTCCTTGCCCTCGACGATGGTCATGTTCGACAGGTCATAGTTGCGCACCTGATAGATGCCATCGGTGACTTCGAACAGGCCGGAGATATTGATCAGCTGTGACTGCCGCCAGAGGCTGGGGTTGGTGGAAGCGGGTGCGGCCTCGCCTTCCTTGATGAAGTTGTATTTGGCCGGGTCCCAGATCAGGTTGCCCGAGGCGCCCTTGATCGGCTCTTTCGGCAGAGGGGCGATAAACCCTTTATGGGCCAGTTCGAAGGAGGTCTTGTCATTGAACGGCAACTCTTTGAGCAACGCATCGTTGGCTTCTTTGGTTGCTGCTGTTGCAGGTTTCGCTTTCTCTTCGGCCCACGCCTGTGAAGCCATGGCGATGGCAGTGGCTAAAAAGAAGGTAGAGCCAAGTTTCCAGATTCTGCCCACCGAGGCAGTGCGGCCTTGGTTACTGAACGTTTTTACCAACACAGTCATTGCCAGCTCCTTTTGACCAATGCGCTGTACCGATTCGGCAACTGCCAGCTGGGTTTCGTGTCGCTTAGAGAGAGTAGACGCGGATGAGAAGTTTTCCTCCTGACTCCAAGAAAACTATTCAAAGCAACTAGATGGAGATCTAGACCCTGAGGCAAGCCTCAGCCTTTCGCCTTCCCATTCGATAGGCAAGTCAGCCGCTTCCAGAAGCGCTCGTGCTCGAACAACGCGTTCTACGCTGACCTATTTTGAATCAGTACTGCCAGTGGCTTCTTGAATCGCCGGGTGAACGTGCGCCTGCTGTAGCTCTGGGTCGGGAGCGGCTATACACGATCGGCAGCTTTCGACCCATTGCTAGCTCACCCTCATACGCTTTCCACCTGAGCCTTGTGGAACAGCGAAAACAGTTCTTGCGGCGATTTTATATTCAACTTCGCGTACACATGCCGGCGGTGGACCTTGACGGTCTCCACCGAGATTTCCAGCTTGCCGGCGACCTCCTTGTTCGAGCAGCCGCTGAGGATCAGGCGGATCACATCCACTTCCCTGGCGGTCAAAGGCGTGCCAAGGCGCACCATCGCCTCTTCAAGGTTGGCTTGCCAGCGCGGCGCCTGGCGAGGTGCACTTTCAGGCATCGCCGCCTCGAAAAACATGCGCTGGCGCATCAGGCCCACTACCCAAGGGCGGATCATCTCCAGCAGCGAAACCTGCTCGGGCGTGAACAGGTGCCGGCTTCCCAGCGACAGGCACAGGCTGCGCACCTCATCCAGTCGCACGTTGTAGTGCAATTCATCCTGCTTCACATAATGGTTGAAGTAGCGCTCGTGGTACTCGGTGTCCTTGAAGCGCTCCGGCGCCACGTCCGCTAGGCGGAACAGCCCAGTTGCCGGTTGTTCGCGGTTGGCGATGTAGAAAGGGTCCAGTAGATACATGCCCTTGATGTAGTCGTGGAACAGCGGGTCGGGGCCCTCTCCTTCATACGGGCTTTCAGCGAATGCAAACGGGCAACCATCGCTGAACAGCAATACCGCCCAGTTATCAATGGGCACATATTCGCCTATCAAACGACTCAGGGTTCGCCAGAAATCAGCCTTGTCCAGGTGTTCGATCACGTGGCCGGCAGCGCGATGCCAGGCCATGTCCTGGAGCGTTGGTGTCATCTATCTACCCCCTGGGGTTAACCACTCGACGTGATAGGAAACGGGCTGGAAAAACGCATAATTGCATCGACCTTTTGCAAAAGTCACTTATTTCCTGACCGGGACTTAGCCCGATACCAAGGTCCGAATATGAAGCTCGAACTTGTACAGCTGGCGGGGCGCGATGGCGACACTGCCTACAATCTGCGACGTACCCTGGACGCCATCACCCACTGCGCGCCAGGTGTCGATATCATCGTTTTTCCCGAAGCGCAGATCACCGGTTTCCTGAACCACCAGAACATTGCCGAACAGGCCTTGCCCCTGCACAGCCCCAGTATTCTGGCCATCCAGCAGGCCGCTTGTGAGCGTGAGGTGGCGGTGGTAGTGGGGCTGATCGAGAACGACGGTGGGCATTATTACAACACGACGCTGTTCATCACCCCTGAAGGGGTCCGGCTCAGTTATCGCAAGACCCACCTCTGGGTCTCCGAACCCGGGTTGGTGCTGCCCGGCGACCGTTATGGCACCGTGGAGTGGCGCGGCGTACGTGTCGGCCTGCTGATCTGCTACGACACCGAGTTCCCGGAAACCGCCCGGGCTATAGCGGCACTGGGCGCCGAGCTGATCCTGGTCACCGATGGCAACATGGAACCCTATGGCCACGTGCACCGAACCTCGGTCACCGCCCGTGCTCAGGAAAACCAGGTATTCGCTGTGGTCGTAAACCGGGTTGGGAACGGTGAGGACAATACCGTGTTCGCCGGTGGCAGTGCGGTGGTCGACCCGTCCGGCCAGGTGTTGCTGGAAAGTGGGCGCCAGGAGTGCCGTCATGTCATCGAGTTGGACATGACCCAGTTGGCCGATGCCCGTGCGCTCTACGACTACCAGGCGGACCAGCGCTTCCAGTTGCCCGGAGAACGCATCGAACACGCCGATGGCCGACGTGAACTGCTGATTCCCTGAGCAAGGCTTCACGAGCCTTGGCCCCCCGGGCTCGCGCCAACGATAACAATAATCCAGCGAAAGTCTGCGGACTGCACGGTCGCAAGCCGGCACTCTGCCAGGAGCCTTCCATGACGCATCAACGTTTACTGAAGCTTGGCCTCATCGCGCTGCTCGGTACCAGCGTGGGCACCGCATACGCGGAGCCTGCCCGAGTGCACCTGTATAACTGGTCAGACTTCCTGGCACCGGAAACGCCCAAGGAATTCCAGGCAGATACGGGTATCTCGCTGATCTGGGATGCCTTCGACAATGCCGAAGTGATGCAAAGCAAGTTGATGACCGGGCGCACCGGTTATGACGTGGTGATGGTACCCGACGATCTGTTGCCCAGTTTGGTCAAGGCCGGGGTAATACAGGAGCTGGATCGTGATCGCCTGAGCAACTGGTCGCACCTGGCCCCGGAAATCCTGGAAAAGCAGCAAGGCAACGACCCGGGTAACCGCTATGCCGTGCCCTATATGTGGGGCACGACGGGGATTGGCTATGACCAGGCCAAGGTCGAGCAACTACTAGGCAAGAACGCGCCGGTGAATTCCTGGGACCTGATATTCAAGAAGGAAAACATCGCGAAGCTCAGTAAATGCGGCGTCGCGATGCTGGATGCACCCGTGGAGATCGTGCCTATTGCGCTGAACTACCTGAGGCTGCCACCCAATAGCAAGAACCCCGAAGACTATCGCAAGGCTGAAGCGTTGCTGCTCCAGATCCGCCCGTATATCCGCTACTTCGATTCCTCAAAGTTCACCACCGACCTGGCCAATGGCGACATCTGTGCCGTGGTCGGCTGGGGCGGCTCGGTCTATAGCGCCAAGGTTACGGCAGACCATGGCGGTCTCAGTGACCAAGTGCAACACCCGAGGTAAGGTGCTGCATGACTACTCACTACACCCACTTGACCATCGAAGAGCGCGTAACGCTAATGATCATGCGTATGCAAGGCGCCTCGCTGCGAGCCATCGCCCAAGTTCTTGGGCGCCAACCCAGCACGCTGAGTCGAGAGGTGCGGCGCCAGTCGCAGCCTGGGCACTATGACGCCAGCACTGCCGGTGCTCGAGCCCGTGCCCTCAGACACGTCCCGAGGCGCAGCAAGCTTCTTGCCCCTGGTTCTGAACTGTTCCAGGTCGTACACAGCATGTTGGCCAAGGGCTGGTCTCCTCAGCAAATTGCCGCCAGACTCAAGGACTACTGGCCTGATAATCCTGAGCGGCATGTGAGTCACGAAACGATCTACCTGACAATCTATGCATACCCACGCGGCGAGCTTAAGCGTCAACTCATTGGTTACCTGCGCCAGGGCGGCAGCAAGCGGCGTACTCGCAGCACTGCGCCAGCTCGGCGCGAGCGCTATCCAGCTGAACAGAATATTCGCTACCGACCTCAAGAGGTCGAAGGTCGACAAGTGCCAGGTCATTGGGAAAGCGACCTGATCATGGGCGCGAACAATCGCTCGGCAGTAGCGACGATGGTCGAGCGCACAAGCCGTTTCGTGATCCTGGCCAAGTTGGATGCGCCCACCGCAGACGCCGCGCTAGAGGGGATGACGCGAGAACTTTCGCGGATGGCACCGGCGCTGCTGAAAACCATGACCCATGACCAAGGCAGCGAGATGGCCAAGCATCAAGAGCTGACAGATCGTACGGGAATGAAGATCTACTTCGCTGACCCGCACAGCCCTTGGCAAAGAGGCAGCAACGAGAACACGAACGGCCTGCTCCGGCAGTACTTACCCAAGGGCACCGATTTGTCGCTGGTTAGCCAGGAGCGGCTGGACGAGATTGCCGACTTGCTCAACACCCGACCTCGTCAGACATTGGGCTGGAAATTCCCTGTTGAAGTGTTGACGGATCATCTGCAACTGCTGGCAACCAATCGGCTCAACATTATCAACTGACTGTTGCACTTGGAACCTGAGGCCGCC
>NZ_MOMO01000255.1:0-8295 GCF_009933855.1 Pseudomonas sp. SG-MS2
AAGTGCGGCGAGAGTATGTTTGGGAAATGGACTACAAGGAAGAGGGAAAATCTGATTTCTTGGTGTTTCCAGCGCTCAAGATGTGGGGGTATTGATCGGTCTATGTCAACCAGTCTCGTGATGAACCGATGTTACTGAAACGACGGCCATCCGGCGCTGGACGTCACCACCCTGGCAGGATCTTGTTCGACGGGAAGGTCATCGTTGCGGTGGGCGTGAGCACCCCGGTAGGGGCCCACGATGATCCGATTTCGGTGGCAGGTGCACAGCGTTGGACGCCGCTCGCTAGCTGTTGTGGTGTCTCACCCAGCGCAACGCAGCCGGTCGAGCCGTTAACGTTACGCTGTAGTGGATCACCGAAAGATCGATAGCGGTCACCCCTGACTGCTATCGATAGCTGCCCATGGTAGTGGGCTGCTGGCGAACGCCGAAGTACTTGATTTCGTCAAACGTCATGCCGTGTTTTAGAATTTCACTGTGTAATCTACATTGACTCTCGTTTCGTTGTCGTCTCTGAAGGTTGCCGCTGAGCTCAGATCGTTTCGGTAAAATGCATGCCGGACGCGAAACGCTAAATCTCTGGCTGGTCCAGACTGTACGACGTAAGAAAGCTCCAGGTCTTTCGATGACTCTGTAAGGTCGCTGCCTCCGAGATGGGGCAAATCAATATTCGTTCCCCTTAGATAGCGGATCATGCCCGTGAGCCCCGGAATACCCATCGCCACA
This sequence comes from Pseudomonas sp. SG-MS2, assembly GCF_009933855.1. Classification (NCBI taxonomy): domain Bacteria; kingdom Pseudomonadati; phylum Pseudomonadota; class Gammaproteobacteria; order Pseudomonadales; family Pseudomonadaceae; genus Pseudomonas; species Pseudomonas sp. SG-MS2. Next base: position 727 of record NZ_MOMO01000255.1, read on the forward strand.
AAGTTGTAATCGTATCGCAAAAGCATTGTGCGTTCTTTGGGGTTCACGAAATCCGCGCTCATGGTCCCATCACTCAGAACGACAGGCTCGCCTCCAGCGAGATAGGCGAAGGCCGTATCTCCGGTTTGATACATGTAGCCCATTCCAAACGTATGCCCACCCGTTTGGTAGCTCATCGTCAGGCCGGCATTAAGGTTGTCTACTTTGCCAGCCTCTGCACGCCCGTTCTCTCGGCTGTCGAACACTCGCAACTCCGTTTTCAACTTACCCCGCCCAGCTGCAATAGAATGAATACCTCCAATGAAGTCCTGCTCATAGATATTTTCAAGATTTGCGTGGTAATAACGCGCTGTGAAATTTTCTGAAACGCGGTATTCGCCACCCAGGTAGTCGAAGCGATCAGAGAATACGCCAGGCTTGAACCGTCCGTTCGGTGAAGCCATTGCGATGAGCTGGTTGTTTGTCGAGTCCCGAAGGTTGACTCGATCCATCCGCCCGGCCTGTAACGTGAGGTGCTCAATTTCTGAGCTCGTTATTGACGCGCCCCTGAAAGTTTGAGGCAGGAGGCGTGCAGGGCTAGCAGTGATCACGGGAAGCGCGGGAAGTTGCGTGCCTACTGAAAGGTTCGTTTGTGAGAATCGAGCTTTCACCGCAACGCCGAGTTCAGAGTACGCGTCTTGTGCTCTGCGCGTCTGTGGATCTATAGGCAGCAGTTGGGTGCCCGATCGTTCAGGTGACGAATCAAGTTTCACCCCAAGCATCCCTGTGAGATCCAGGCCCAAGCCTACGGGGCCATCGGTGTAGCCAGAGTTCGCTTTGATAATGAAGCCTTGAGCCCATTCACGAACTGCCGAAACGGATGAGTCCCCTTTGTAATCTCGATCGAGATAGTAATTCCGGGTGGTCAGGGCAACCGTACTGTCTTCAAAGAAAGCTGCTGAAACAACATTGCTCATGCACAGAGATGGCACGCCTAGCGCAAACAGCGGCAAGCAATCGGCAAAACGTCGCATCGGATTTACCTTCTTGTTATGGTTTTTTGGTATTTCAGAGGCTTGTGGCAGCGTGTAGTGCTTTGGGTGGAGTTATTCTCAGCAGGGCGACCGCTATAGCGGCGAGAACGAACGTCATTGCGAAGAGCATGTACAAATCAGAAGGGGTCCATTGCGCGTCGATCAGACGTCCAGCTACAAGAGGGGAGGCAATTGCTCCCGCACGACCGATGCCGATACCCCAACCCAAGCCAGTCACACGCTGGCTAGCGTCGTATATGGAAGGTGTCACCGCGTAAAGCCCCGCCACACAACCATTCACGAAAATGCCGATCAGGATGGCCAGCGCAAATGCCAGGTTCAGCGTGTTGGTAAATTTGACAAAGACGGCCAGCAGCAAGGCGTTTGCAAGGAGGTAGATCATCAATACTTTGGACAACCGGAAGCGTGCGGCCAATAGCCCTACCAACGCGGTGCCGAATATACCCCCCACGTTGAGAAGCACGCCTCCGGTGATACCTTGCTCATTGGACAGCCCCGCAGTGACAAGCAATCTTGGGGTCCAGCTCATTACAAAGTAGAAACCGAACATGACCAGAAAGAATGACGCCCAGATCAGCAACGTTGAGCGCAAGAGGGCGGGGGAGAACAGCTGAGCGAACGATGCTCGCAGTGATGGGCGCTCAACCTGGCTCGTTTCAGGTATTTCGGTAAGTGGTGCGAGTTTCACCTTGAGGCGCAAGTGGTTGATCCGCTTGATTGCGCTTTCGGACTTGCTCGACATCAAAAACGCGAGCGATTCTGGCAGCCACAAAAACAACGCGGGAAGGGTTGCGAGCGTGACGAACCCACCATAAAGAAACACGGACCTCCATCCCAGCGCAGGAATCATTTTTGCTGCGATTAGCCCACCAATGGTGGCGCCAAGTGCATAGGCAGTCGATTGCAGGCTGATTGCGAGTCCCCGCCAGCGCTTGTTGGCGTATTCGCCAGCGATGACATAGCTGCTGGCCAAAATGCCACCGATCCCCAGGCCGGTCACGAAACGGAAGGCTGCAAGCATCTGTGGGCCGGTGGCCTGCGAGGATAGAACCATGCCAGTCCCTGCCACGCCTACACAGACAAGAATCAGCGGCCGACGGCCGAAGCGGTCAGCCCAAGGGGCAATGAACAGTGAGCCAATTGCCATGCCGACCAAGCCAGCGCTCAGCAGATAACCAAGTCGCAGTCCGTTGAGCCCCCAGTCAGCGGCGACGGAGGAGGCTGTGAAGGCCATCACCAGAACGTCGAAGCCGTCTAGCATGTTGATTACGAAGCAGAGGGTGATGACCCACCACTGGAAGGCGGACATCTTTTTCTCATCGAGCTGGTGCCCGGCGTAGTTACTCATGACGGCAGGCCTCTTGACTGATGAAAGGCCTGTACGTGAGGTGCGCGGACAGGCTTTGCAGCATTGCCTGGGCGGCGAGTAGGAGAGACATGGAGTAATCATTTTTTTGTACCTCAACCTTACTGGCCCCGAGATACACAACACCACGATTTCCGGACATAGCTAGGCCTCGCTCTCTTGTAGTTATCATTGAACAAGTTGCACGCTGGTGCAGGGTGTTTCAGAGCGCCCCAAGAGGGGCGGTATTGCGTTTGCGGCGTGTAAAAAAGTGCATAGATACCCGCACGATATAAATGCACTGCGCACTCAACTAACGGAGTTGCAAAGTTTTTCGATGATGCGACGGGCTCTGTTGGCGCCAGCATCGACATGGATGTCGATCATGGGCCGCTCACCGAACCGGCACATGTTCTTGTATTGAGACTCGATGACGACCTTGTCTTCATCGAACGTCATCATCGTTTGCTGGACGACCTTCGCCTTGACCTCTTCGTGATTGCTTTTCGGGTTGGTGGCGATTGTCCAGAAGTAGTGGCTGGTGGTCTCGGTTTCTGGGGTCACACCGTGGAAACCGCGCATATGGAAGCCACCACGTTGTGGATTGTCCAAGGACTCGGTCCCCGCGTCAGTGGCACCTGTCCAAATACGCAGGTGGCTGACATGGAATTCAATTTCCTGCCATCGGTCGACAGTGTCTTTGAACGGATAAGCGGCCGCGTACGTCGGCGGCGGCACAGAGCCGGGCATGTGCCGAACCACACGAACATGATTGTCGTCACCTTCTACTGTCATTTTCGCATTCATGTGAATGCTGGCATTCCCGCCAATCGTGCGTAGGTGCACATAGCCCAAATGGCTCAGATCCATCAAGTTGTCGTGAATGAGCTGATACGGGGCATCGTAGTGATACACATCACCGTCAAAAAGATAGTCTCCACTGCTGTGGATATCGTAAGAGGGTGGTTCAGTAGTAGGCTCAGGATGTTCGGGGCTTGCGAACCAGATCCAGACAATCTGATCTTTTTCTACGACGTGGAAGGCCGCCACCTTCGCTTTACTCGGGATTTTGTCTTGCCCAGGAATCTCGATGCATTTGCCTTCATCGTTGAACAGGAGGCCATGATAGCCACAGCGAAGCCCCCCCGCCTCAAGTGTGCCGTCGGAGAGAGGCAACGCCCGATGGCAGCAGCGGTTCTCAAGGGCCGCTACCTTTCCATCTGCGGTGCGGAACATGACGACTGATTTATTCAACAAGGTTCGGCCTACGGGGCGATCCTTGAGTTCCCAACCCAAAGCAGCCACATACCATTGGTTGAGCGGAAATGTGGAGGGTTTGGCAGGCAAGATGTCCTGGGCCAACGACTGAAGAGAAGAGGCAGTCATAGGAGTCTCCGTTAAACAGTTAGGTTTTGTCTGACACTAGAGATCAAGCACGAGTCGATGGGACTTCGCCCGAGAGCAACACGGGGTGAAACAATCATTTCTGGCGTGCTCATCGGCCGTCATGAATTGATCCCTGTGATCGGGGATACCTTCCAGTACGCGTGTCACGCACGTCCCACAGACGCCTTGTTCACAGGACGTTTCTACTTCGACTCCCGCTTCGTCCAATACTTCGAACACGGTGCGGTCTGCCGGAATATCGAATGATCTGCCGCTGCGGGCGAGCACGACTTGGAAGGGTGCATTGGCACCTTGGTCAATGACTTGTCCGGCGAAGAACTCTCTGTGCATCCGCTCTTGCGGCCAGCCGGCGGCCTCACCTGTATCAAGGATGTGATTCATGAAGCCGGAGGGGCCGCAGACGTAGAGATGGCGTCCCTCATCGACTGCGTCGAGAATTGCTGCCGCATTCAGTTTTTGCTGTTGTGGACCGTTGTCATCGTGCAGCACTACGCGGTCCGCGAAGGGGGCGTCAGCGAGTGCCTTGACGAAGGCTGCGCGGTCGCAGGAGCGAAAGCAGTAATGAAGCTCGAAGTCAGCTTTGCGATGGGCAAGCTCATACGCCATGGCCAGGATCGGGGTAATGCCGATACCACCTGCAAAAAGCAGATGACGTGCAGCGCCATGATCCAGTTTGAACAGGTTGCGCGGCGCACTGATGGTCAGCTCATGGCCTTGGCCGACAATCGAGTGCATTGCCTCTGATCCGCCACGGGAGTTGGGTTCCTTGAGGACACTGATCAGATAACGATTGCGCTCTCGGGGGTCATTGCACAGCGAATACTGGCGAATGAGCCCACCCGGGATATGGACATCGATGTGAGCACCGGCCTCGAAAGGTGGCAGGGTTTCACCCTTCACGGGGCTCAATTCAAAGCTGCAAACACCTTCAGCTTCGTTTGCCTTGCGGCTAACGTTTACTTGAAGCATTACTCATCCCCCCACAGTTAAGTGGCTACAAAAAGAATACGGGTGGTTAATTCAACTGGGAGGAGGTCAGCCTGGAGCGAAGGGCGGCCGCTCAGGTTTGCAGCTAGACACGCGGAAGGCGAGTGGATCGCGGATTTTCATGGCACTACCTGATAATTATTTTTGTGAGGTGCTTTGACGGCATATAATGCTGGGCTGGCCCCAGCTATTGGTTGAGTTAATCCTCGGATCAATTAGTTGCGGTGTCAACTAATTTTTCGAGAACTCGATTGGAGGTGTGCGCTCAATGGCCTCGGAACCCCAGCTGGACCTCGCTCGCTACGTGCCAGCGCAGCTGAATTTTTTATCCAACAAGCTCTCGTCAGGCGCTTCCCAGTGCTATCGCAAACACTTCGAGATTGGTGTTGTGGAGTGGAGGATGCTGTCCATGCTGGCTGTGGAAAGCGGGATCACTGCCAATCGGATCTGCCAGGTGATCGGTCTGGACAAAAGTGCTGTGAGCCGCGCGTTGCACGCGCTAGAGGTAGCAGGGCGAGTTCGCACAGAGGCGGATCCTGCTGATGGACGACGCTACACCGTGTCGCTTACAGAGAGCGGTACGCAGTTGTACAAGCGGGTCTTGAAGGTTGCGCTTGAGAGAGAGCGCCGTCTGCTCAGTGGCCTTTCACCTTCGGAAGTGGACACGCTGATCGACCTGCTCGGTCGCCTGAACGCCCAGGTCGCCAACGTCAATGAGTACGATCCAGATAAACCGTGAATCGATGATGGTTGCGGCGAGGCATGGCTGTAGCTTTGCGCGCAACGATGGCCATGAGATTCGTTTCATTAACCGGTAATCCTGGGCTAACCGCCGTGACGCTCATTGGCTACGGCAGCGCATCGGGCAGACGTTCGCGTGGAAACCCCACATCAAAAGACATCAGCTTGGAGTTTGCGAGGTGGCAATGGGGTATGTTGTCGCCGCCCCCTCCAAACTGACCTGTCATTCCTGCGTGAGCACTCAATGCTGATCTCTACCCTTTTCGACGGCCGACTGATATCGCCAGCCTTGCCGGACGACCCCCTCGTGCCCTGGTGGAGTTTCACGAAAACGGTGTTAGCCGCGACCGCCCTGACATTGGTGCGCGACGGTAGGCTCGACTTGGATGCTTCGCTTCCCGAAGGTGTTTTCACTCTGCGCCAACTGCTGCGTCACGAGGCGGGCCTTGCGGACTATGGCGAACTTCCCGAATACCACGCCGCCGTAGCCAACCATGAGTCCGCATGGCCCGCAGGCGAAATGATGCAGCGCCTGGATGGACACCGACTCCGATACAACCCGGGAACGGGTTGGCATTACTCGAATGTTGGTTTCATGCTGGTAGCCCAAATCATCGAGCGTGCCGCCGATCTGCCGCTCGCAGACGCTATCAGGCAGCAAGTCCTGAGTCCGCTTGGCATATCGACGGTTCGCTTGGCAACGGAGCGTGCTGAGCTGAATGGGAGGCTCCTCGGCAGGTCGTTGAATTACGACCCCGGCTGGGTCTACCACGGATTGCTGATTGGCCCTGTCTCACAGGCTGCCCGGCTGCTGGATGGCGTGCTCGCTGGAGGCCTCCTACCCAACAATCTGCTTCAGGAAATGCAGACGACGCGGGTACTGGGTGGCCCGATAGCAGGCCGGCCTTGGCTCGCGCCCGGTTACGCACTCGGCATGATGCGAGGTGGAATCGAGGGTGACTTGATGTTGGCTGGGCATACCGGATTGGGCCCGGGAAGCGTTATTGCGGTCTATCGGTGTGTCGTTGGTGACTCCGCCGCATGCTGTGCAGCTCACTCGATTGGGGCGGATGAGGCAGGTATCGAAAAGCTGGTAGTTCAAGAAATACGAGAGGCGCTGGAAGCGACACGCTGAAGCTTCGCGTGCCCCTCGGGGCGCTCTCTCTGCTCAATGTCCGCAATGGCTCCACAGCAGCCGGTCGCGACCGATTGATCGCTTTCGACCTATAGCAGGCAGCGACCCAAAGCTCTGTGGTCAGTACTGGCCTCATCCCCAGCAAGCCGGCCACAGAATGGACTGCCCCCAGGAAATCACCAGCCTTCAGGCATGCGCTGTACCTGTGGGAGCCGCGCTTGCCGGCGATGGGCCGCGAAGCGGCCTCGGTTACAGATGTCCGCCATGGTCGGGCAGTTCAGCCCTTAGTGCATCATGCCCAGCTCGGCATCATCCATCAGTGCTTTGGCCAACGCACTCAGGTAGTGCGAAGCCCAGATCAGCTGTGGTTTATCTTCCATCAAGCCTTCGATGGTCAGGTCCCGCACATAGCCCATCAGCTCTGAAGCCTGTTCGCGGGCATTCTGGCAGGGGATGCCCGCTTCGATGCGAAACAGTGGGTGGGTCTGGTTTTCACCCTGGTAGAACGTGGTCTTGCCGACAGTGACTTTGGTGTCGTCTGGGGTCATTGCGTATTCTCCCTGAAGGTTTAGGGCCTGGGCGAACGTCATGACGGGCAACCCGCCTTTAGCTCAGCACCGGTCTCACGCAGCGCGCTGTGCGTATGGGCTTGCCGGCGACAGCGCCCACCCAGGCAAAACAGGCTTAACGGCCTAGTGCAGGGTGCGCGGCTCGGGCGGCATCTGCAGCTGGATCAGGGCTGATTCGAGCAGCACACGTAGCGACTCGAGCTCATGCATCGAGGCCATCATCAGAACCGAGGCGGGCGTTCTGGGCTGTAGCGAAACAGCCTGCTGCGCCACGCTTTGCGCGCACAGGGCGAACTCCGCAGCCTGGATGATCGTGTCTTCGAGGGAGTGGTGGTTGTGGGGTGGATCGGG
>NZ_MOMO01000025.1:0-9569 GCF_009933855.1 Pseudomonas sp. SG-MS2
ATATATGACAGTGCTCAAGCCACTTTGAAGACATGTTTAAGGTACGCCACGAAGTTCTCATCGCGGCATTGAGTCTTGCCTGGGCTGTCACTGATCTTGGCTACCGGCGCGCCATTGCAGGCCGTCATCTTGATCACCATGTTCATGGGCTCGACGCCGGGAATATCGCAGGTCAGGTTGGTGCCGATGCCAAAACTCACATTGATGCGCCCGTGCAAGGCGCGGTACAGCCCAAGCGTCTTGGCGAAATCCAGCCCGTCGGAAAATATCAGCGTCTTGCTTTGCGGGTCGATGCCCAATCTCTGGTAGTGGGCGATGGCCTTTTCGGCCCAGGCCAGCGGGTCGCCCGAGTCGTGGCGCAAGCCATCGAACAGCTTGGCGAAGTACAGGTCGAAATCGCCCATGAACGCGTCCATGGTGATGCAGTCGGTCAGTGCGATGCCCAGCAGCCCACGGTATTCGCGCACCCAGCACTCAAGCGCGGCAGCCTGGCTGTCGACCAGTCGCGGGCCGAGTTGCTGGTGGGCCATGAACCATTCGTGGGCCATGGTGCCGATGGGCTTGAGCTCGTATTCGCGGGCCAGGTGCACGTTGCTGGTGCCGACGAAGCGCCCCGGGAAATCGCGTTTGAGGGTATGTACCACGGTTTCCTGTACACGGTACGAGAAGCGCCGCCGGGTGCCGAAATCGGCTAGCTGCAAGCCCGCCAGCTCATCGGCACTGGCATGGGCCTTGAGCCAGTCCAGTTTCTGGTACAGCCGCTCGCCCACCTGTTCCATCACCACTTCGCGATAGCGGTAGCGGTTGCGTACCTCGCTGATGATCGCCAGCAGCGGGATCTCGTAGAGAATCACATGCAGCCACGGCCCGCGCACGCGGATCGCCAGTTGCCCGGCGTCATCCAGGCCGACCTGGACATAGCGCAGGTTGAAGCGGAACAGGCTGAGGAAGCGGATGAAGTCCGGCTTGATGAACGGGATTTTCTCCAGATACGCCAGTTGGTCGTGGGTGACTGTGACGTCTGCCAGTTGTTCCACCTGATAGCGAATTTCAGCCAGGTAAGGCGAGAGGTCCTCGCCGTTACGGCAGCGAAACTCCCATTCCACTTCGGCGTTGGGGTAGTTGTGCAGCACCGCCTGCATCATGGTGATCTTGTAGAAGTCGGTGTCGAGCAGGTTCTGGACGATGCGTGGGCCGAAAACGCTTTCGCTCATGGGCGGTCTTCCTTGATCAGAGAGAGCTGGTGGTCGAGCGCGGCCTCGTCGCCGCAGAGGATGACGCCCTCGGCTGCCAGTGCGCCGCACGCGGTGATGGCGCCTTCCTGGGTCAGGGCGCGGCAGGCAGGCAAGTACAGGAGTACCTGGAAGCCCGCCTGGCGCAGCTGCCGGGCGGTGGTCTTGACGCAGTAGTCCAGGGCCAGGCCACCGACGATCACCGCGCCCACCTGCTGCACCTTGAGGTATTCGATGACGCCCGTGGAGCGGCGCTCGGCCAGGTCGTGGTAGCAGGCACCGTAAGGGTGCAGGTCGGGTTCGACGCCTTTCCACACGAAGTAGTCGTAATCGATGGGGGCGGGCAAGCCTGGCAGCAGTTCGAAGCCCGGCGTGCCCGGCACGCAGTGGCTGACCCAGGTCAGGTCGGCATTGGCCAGCGTCAGCGGTTGCAGCATTTGCCCAGGTTCTGTGACCACCCAGGCGGCATTGGCCGGGTGCGCGTCCTTGCTGCCCAGGCGCAGGTCGGCGCGCAGGGCCATGGTGTTGAGGTCGGCGGCGATTTCATTGCCTTCGGGCACCGGCAATTCCTGCGGGGCATTGGCGGTGAAGCCGTTTTGCGCGTCGACATCGAAACTGGCGATTTTCATGGGGCTCTCCTCGCTGGTCTGGCTATATAATTCACCTGGTGATATAAGTGTGTCAAGCACATGTCCCGCAGTTATCGATGCTTGCCCCAGTTAAGCGCTCTGGTGGAATATTACGTCATTGAGCAGTGGAGCCTTTTAGTGAGTACAGCCGAAGTCCTGGCCAGCGTCGATATCGTCGCCCTGCGCCTGGCCCCCGAAGCCCAGCATCTGCAAGTGTTGTTGCATCGCCGCGAGCGCGAGCCCCATGCCGCTCAGTGGGCTTTGCCCGGCGTGCTCGTCAATGGCCGCACCCCGGACACCAGCCTGGAGGCCGCCGCCGAGCGCGCGCTAGGCGAGAAGGCCCGGGTGCTGCCGCGTTACCTGGAGCAGGTAGGTACCGAAGGCAATGCCTTCCGCGACCCGCGCGGCTGGTCGTTGAGCACCTATTACCTGGCCTTGCTTGACCCTCGGCAGCAGGTCGAAGGTGACCAGTTGGCCTTTTTTGACCTGGACAGTGTGTTGGGCCGCAAGGTCCTGCTTCCGTTCGATCACAACCTGCTGGTGGAGCGCGCCCGCGAACGGTTGGCGAGCAAGACGGTGTACAGCAGCCTGCCGCTGAACCTGCTGGCCGAGAAGTTCACGGTGCTCGATGCATTGGGGGCGGTGCAAGCGTGCCTGGGCCAGGCCGTGAACAACACCTCGCTGCGCAAGCGCCTGGAGCGCCTGCGTGAGCTGGGTTGGGTGCGCGATACGGGGGAGAAGAATCAGCCGCGGCTCGGCAGGCCGCAGCAGTTGTATCAATATACGCCGCAGGGAGATCGGCCGTTCATGTTCGACCGGAGCCTGTTGCCCGAGGGCAAATAATGGGGCTTTCTATTCTTTGTATTATCGCTGCGTGCGTTGGTGACGCGTAATCAGGATCTGGACAACGGCTGCCACGATGCAGAGCAGGCCGATTTTCCAGCCGCCCTCTAACCCGAAGTGTTCGGATGCTTTCCCAGCAATGATAACGCTGATGAAAATGGCGACAGGCAGGATCAATTTTTTCATTTGGTGTTCCAACGGAAAACGACAAAAAACCCGAGCGGTTTACGCCGCCCAGGCTGGTGGAGGGCATGTCCGTCATGGCGCTTGTTCGGCGCTGCCCTTGGTGGTCGTTGGCAGATTTTCAGCCGGTATCCTTTGGGCCGGCTGACATCCTGCAGCGCAGGTGCCGCACCCATTGCTTGCGCAAGTTCCTGCCGCGGACGGTCTCAAACGGCGCCACAGGCTGCGCGCGCAGCCAAGCAGCACAAGCGCTACGATTGCGTACTGAACCAGGAGGCTCATGAGGCAGCCCGAACGATGCAGTAGGTCAGCCACGCCATGACGTACGCTACAGCAAACATATAGCCGAACGCCAAACCTACCTGCCGCCAACTGGCAGTCTCCTTCCGGATCACCGCCAAGGTCGACATGCATTGTGGCGCGAATGCGAACCACACCATCAGCGACAACGCGCTGGCCAACGAGATCTGGGCCGACAAGGCTTGGCCAAGCGACGACACATCCTCGGCGCCAGCCACTGAATACACCGTTGCCAGCGTTGCCACCGCCGTTTCTCTGGCTGCGAATGCCGGGATCAGTGCCAAGGTGATTTGCCAGTTGAAACCCAGCGGCGCAAAAAGCGGCTGCAGGGTTTTGCCCAGATAGCCCGCCACGCTGTAATCGATAGCGGCCCCGGCAGCACCCACAGGGGCACTTGGGAATGTAGAGATGAACCACATGATGACCGTAAGGGCCAGGATCACCCCCGTGAGTTTCTTGAGAAACAGGTACCCACGCTCCCACAGTCTCTGGGCCAGGTCCCGTGCGCAGGGCATCCTGTAGGCAGGCAGCTCCATCATCAGCAGCGGTTGCGCCATGGCCGTTGGCCTCAGCTGCTTGCATATCCAGCCTACGGCCATGGCACCAATGATCCCCAGTAAATAGAGCGCAAGAAGTACCAGCCCCTGCAAGCCAAACACCCCGGCTATGGTTTTGTCGGGTATCACGGCGCCTATCAGAAGCGCATATACCGGCAAGCGTGCCGAGCAGGTCATCAACGGTGCTACCAGTATGGTTGTAAGCCGGTCGTAACGATCGCTGATGCTGCGTGCCCCGATGATTCCCGGGATGGCGCAGGCAAAGCTTGACAGCAAAGGAATGAACGAACGACCCGACAGGCCCACCCCTCGCATCAGTCGATCGAGTATGAACGCTGCGCGGGGCAGATAACCGGACTCCTCCAAAACGAAAATACAGAAGAACAGCACCAGAATTTGCGGCATGAAACCCAGCACGGTGCCCAGGCCACCGATCAATCCGTCGCACAGCAAACCTTGTAGCGGTCCGGCAGGTAGAAGGGTGCGGGCCACCGTTGCCAGCATGTCGAAACTGTCAGCGATGGCATCGGTGATAGGTTTACCAACCAGGTAGACACTTTGAAAAACCAGCAGCATGACCGTCAACAGCACTAAAGGGCCCACCAGCGGGTGTATCAGCCATCGGTCAATGGCATCTACGCGTGTATCGCCCAACTGCGGGGTTACCACGCAAGTCGCGAGAATCTGACGAACCCGGGTGTGCAGATCCCCTGTCATCGGCACCGCTGCGACGTGGTGTTCGCAGTTGGCATCGAGTGCCTTGAGCAACTCATCAGCCCCGTCGCGACGAACAGCGATGGTCTGCACAACAGGTGCACCCAGCGCCGCTGACAGCTTGCTCGTGTCGATGCATATACCGCGCTTGCGCGCCGCATCGGCCATGTTCAAGACCAGGATGATGGGAATGCCGTAGCGTTGTACTTCAAGAACAAAGCGCAGGTGCAAACGAAGGTTGGTGGCGTCGACTACGCACAGTAGTAAATCAGGGCGTTCCTCGCCGGGATAGTCGCCTTGGAGCACGCGCAGTGTTACCCGTTCATCCTCGCTCACGGCAGACAGGCTGTAAGTGCCCGGTAAATCAAGAACGTAGCATGCTCGGCCTGAAAGTGTGCGAAGCACGCCCTCTTTACGCTCGACCGTCGCCCCAGCGTAATTCGCCACCTTTTGCCGAGCACCCGTGAGCAAGTTGAAGAGTGCTGTCTTTCCGCAGTTTGGGTTACCGACCAGGGCTAAGCGGGTCCCGGACATCAGACGGCTACCTCGACCACTATGCGCATGGCTTCATTACGGCGCAGAGCGAAGCGGGTGCCGGCAACCTGTACAAGAATGGGGTCTGCGCCCCACGGCGCGCGCGCCACTACCGCTACGGGTTCACCGGGGACAAATCCGATATCCTGCAGGCGCTGGCTGAGGCAATCAGTGGTGTCCGCCTTCAGAACCTCAGTGACGAACGCTTTTTGCTGACGCGGCAAGTCGCACAGATACATCGAACTACCCGTGATGGTAATGATTCGGATTTGCGATAATCCTATTTCCCGCACTGGGCAGATGCAAGGAAGGTGAAGATATCTTCACGAAAGGCCAAACAACTGCGGCATTATCAGCAGACGCTCACACACCGAGCAGTGGCTGGCGGCGCCCTGAGCTGTCACAACCGCCCGTTTCCAGGCGATTGTCATTGCGCCAGGCCCTGGCGCATCTGCCTGATCAGCTTGCGGCCGCGAGCTTGGCGCTGGCTTGGCGACGGCGATAGGCACTGTCGCGGCTCGCCAGCCACCAGTACAGCGGCGAAGTGATCAGCAGGCCCACCAGCCAGGACAGGTCGGCACCGTTGATGTGCTCGGAGATCGGCCCCACGTACAGCGGCGTGTTCATGAACGGAATCTGCACCACGATACCCACTGCATAGGCAGTCAGCGCCTGTGGGTTGTAGCGCCCGTAGATACCGCCATCGACCTTGAAGATCGACTGGATGTCGTAGTCGCCTTTATGAATCACATAGAAGTCGATCAGGTTGATCGCGGTCCACGGCACCAGCACCACCAGCAACACCAGCACCATGTCGACGAAGTGGCCGATGAAGTCCGCCGAGGCGAATACTGCCACTACGCAACAGGCCGCCAGCACGATCAGCGACAGTACCGCACGGCTCTTGGCTGTGGGGATCCAGCGGTAGGCGAAGGTCTGGATCAGGGTGATGATCGACAGCACTGCGCCATAGAGGTTGAGGGCGTTGTGGCTGATCACGCTGAGCAGGAACAGCACCAGCATGATCGGGCCGAGGGTGCCGGTGGCGAGCTTGACCGCGTCCATGGTGTCCATGCCGGCAGGTATCGCCAGCACCGCCACGGCGCCAAAGATGAACGACAGGCTCGAGCCCAGCGCCGACCCCAGGTAGGTGGTCCAGAAGGTGGAAGACACCTTCACGTCAGCCGGCAGGTAACGCGAATAGTCCGACACGTAGGGGGCGAATGCGATCTGCCACAGCGCCGCCAGCGACACGGTGGCCAGCCAGCCGGCCAGGTTGAAGCCGCCGCGGGTGAGGAAATCGTCGCTCTGCACGTGGGTGAAGATGTAGCCGAAACCGACCACGATGCCGATGCCCAGTACCCAGGTGCCGATGCGGTTGAGCACGTGGATGAAGCGATAGCCGATGATGCCGATGATCCCCGAGCCCAGCGCGCCGATGACGATACCTACCGGTACCGGCACGCTGTCTACCACGCCATGCAGCGATTTGCCGGCCAGGACGATGTTGGAGGCGAAAAAGCCGATGTACATCACGCCGGCGATCACCACCACCAGCAGTGCCCCGAGCGAGCCGAACTGGGCGCGGCTCTGGATCATCTGCGGGATGCCCATTTGCGGGCCCTGGGCCGAGTGCAGCGCCATCAGCACCCCGCCGACCAGGTGGCCGACCAGAATGGCGACGATGCCCCACAGCAGGTTCAGGTGAAACAGCTGCACGCCGAGCGCGCCGGTGACGATGGGCAGCGGCGCGATGTTGCCGCCGAACCACAGCGTGAACAGATCCCTTACCTTTCCATGGCGGTCTTGCGGGGGCACGTAGCCGATCGTGTGTTTTTCTATGAGGGGTGCCGAATTGGCTGCACTGGTCATGACTGACTCCAAGGCAAGGTTGGGCATCGGGTGCTGCCCGGGTGCGTGCCGGCGAAGGGCGACGCGTTCTTGTTGGAGCGATGATGCGGGGTGCGGGGGGAAGGAGAAATTAGTAAATATGTGCCCATAAACCTTAAAAAACCTAAGGCTGACAAAAGGTTAAGGGGCGAGTGGTGGCAAAGAGCGCGCCACCGGGCTGGGAGGCGCGGGTTTGGCCGGTTTGAGCAGGTATGCGTTCAAACGGGTGTGCGGTGTTGGTGCGAGCTGCCCGATTGAAGTGCATGCAATTACATCGGCAGCATCCGGTCCTGAATCACCTCTTTCATCACCAAGGTCGAACTCAAGCGCTTTACGTTGGGAATGCTGGTCAGCTGTTCGTCATACAGTTTCTGAAACGCCGGCAGGTCTTTTGCCACGACATGCAGCAGGTAATCCGGGTCGCCGAACAGCCGCTGCGCCTCGACGATCTGCGGAATTTCGCCCAGTGCCGCCTCGAAATCCGCCACCGGCTGACGGGTGACTTCGCGCAACGTGACGAACACCAGCGCGGCGAAGTTCAGCCCCAGGGCGCTTGGTGCCAGGCGTGCGTGGTAACCGAGGATGGCCCCCGATTCCTCCAGCGCCTTTAGCCGCCGATGGCAAGGCGAGAGGCTCAGCCCCACGCGATCGGCCAGCTCGGTAACCGACAAACGACCATCTTTTTGCAGTTCGGCAAGTATCTTGCGGTCTGTCCTGTCCACGGAGAAGAATCTTCCATCAATAAGGCCTGAAAGGGAAATATACGAAAGATAATCCCTTGATGGAATCCGTACGCTTTCCTCACTCCAAACCCCGTGAAGGAAGACTCAAGTGGCAATCAGTGTGCTGACGGCGTTCTGGGCCGTGTCATTGCTGTTCGTGATCACCCCCGGTGCAGACTGGGCTTACGCCATCTCGGCCGGCATGCGCGGGCGCTGGGTGATGCCTGCGGTGGCAGGCATGCTGTCCGGGCATTTTCTGGCAACCCTGATCGTTGCAGCTGGCGTGGGCAGCCTGGTTGCCGGGCACCCGCTGGCCTTATTGTTGCTGACCTTGGCTGGCTGCACCTATCTGCTCTGGCTGGGCGGCAACCTGTTACTGAGCCCGGCGGTGCCGCAAGGAGGGCCGGGTGATGCAGGCGATAGCGGCTCGCGCTGGGCATTCAAGGGGTTTTGCGTGAGCGGGCTCAACCCCAAGGTGTTCCTGCTTTTCCTGGCCTTGCTGCCGCAGTTCACCGACCCACAGTCGAGCTGGCCGGTGCCTGTGCAGATCCTGCTGCTGGGGTTGGTCCACCTGTGCAGTTCGCTGGTGATCTATCTGCTGGTCGGCTATGGCGCCAAAGCCGTCCTGAGTACCCGGCCGGAGGCGGCGAAGTGGGTCGGGCGGTTATCGGGAACGGCGATGATCCTGGTGGCGCTGGGGTTGATGATCGGGCAACTCGGCTGATGGTGCCTGTGCTGCGCATGCTCGGCTGAGCGGGCGAGTAATTAACGGCCAATCCCTGGGAACGAACTGTTTATTGCACATCTCTTATCCTCAGATAGATGGCAATATGCCCGGGACATCCCAGACATGAAACCGCTTCAACGACACGAAACCCCCAATCCGCTACCACACTTCCTGCTCAATGGCGGTGCCATCGGCACCCTGCTGCAGACGATGGACTGGAGCGACTCGCCGCTCGGCCCGCCTCAAGCATGGTCGCCCCACTTGCAGGCGGTGATGGCCACATTATTGCCGGCCCAGGCGCAGTTCGTGCTGTTCTGGGGTGAGGCCTTTGCTGCGCTTTACAATGACGCCTATGCGCCGACCATTGGCAGCAAGCATCCCCACGCATTGGGGCGTCCAGGCAAGGAATACTGGCGCGAACTGTGGCATGACCTCGAGCCGTTGCTGCGCGGTGTGCGTGAGACTGGCCAGACCTTCGCGGCCAAGGATCGCCCCTTTTATATAGAACGCCACGGATTGGGCGAGACGGTGTACTTCGATGTGTCTTATTCCGCGGTGCGTGAGGCCGATGGCACTGTCGGCGGCGTGTTGTGCCTGGTCACCGAGACCACCGAGCGGGTGCGCCTCCAGCAGAACCAGGCGTTCTTGCTGGAGTTGGGCCGCACGTTGCCCGGGCTGGGCGAAGCAGACCGCATCGAAGCCTATGTGGTGAGCCGCCTGGCCGAGCACCTGGGGGCGGCGCAAGTCTGTTTTGGCGAAGATCAGGGCGATGGCGCAGGTTTCAAGGTCGCGCACGATTGGGCTGAGGGCGTGCCCTCGCTGGTCGGTCAACACCACTATGCGACTTACGGCGCATCGCTGCATGAGCAGTTGGCGGCAGGGCAGGTGGTGCAGCAAGCGCATGACAGCGCAACGTCACCCCTGAGCGGCCTATGTTCCACGCTGCATGTACCGGTGCTGCGTGGCGGTCGCCTGGAGGCCATGCTTGGCGTGCACTTTCATAGCCCGCGCCAGTGCCTTGAAGAGGAATGCCAGTTGGTGGCGGAAACCGCCAAGCAAGGCTGGGCGGCCATTACCCATGCCCGCGCAGAACGCGCCCTGCACCTGCTCAACGACAGCCTGGAGGAGCGCGTCACGGCGGCACTCGCCCAGCGTGAGGCTGCGATGCTGCAGTTGCACGAAGCGCACAAGCTGGAAATGATCGGGCAGTTGACTGGCGGTATTGCCCATGACTTGAA
>NZ_MOMO01000256.1:0-5441 GCF_009933855.1 Pseudomonas sp. SG-MS2
AAGTGCGGCGAGAGTATGTTTGGGAAATGGACTACAAGGAAGAGGGAAAATCTGATTTCTTGATGTTTCCAGCGCTCAAGATGCAGAGGTGTTGATCGGTCTATGTCAACCAGTCTCGCGATGAATCGATGTTACTGATGCTGGGAAAGCGATGATCGAAACACAAGTATGTGAAGGATTTCCCAGGCTGGAGTGTCGGCCTCACGGTCCCTCTGACTCAGAGCTGGTCTGCCCGCACCGTCAGGAAATGTTTCTTGAAGTGGGCGGAGTCTTGAAACACCACAGGTCATGGCTCAGCACTTTCACCGATGGCTGGAGGAGCGGCTCGGTGACGGTCGGTATTATGGATTCAAGCTCTTGGACCTTGACCAGCCGGCCTACCGCCGCCGAGGCCTAGCCTTGGCCTTGATGCAAGCTGCTGATGCCGAGTTCGCTCGCCGGTGACCTCTCTACATCGCTGGAGACCACGCATGCGGTAGTTGTGCCAACGCCAGCATGATTTGCGACCTCATTTTTCAGTGCTGATCGTAACGTCAATTTGATCCAATCGTTCTGGCCAAGCGCCTGCTGGACTGTGCGCTGGATGGCCAGCTTCAGATCAATTTGCCCGATCTGGGAACTGCATGATATAAATGATATTCACTATCAATTGGATGCCGTCATGGCCTCGACTGACAACGATCTCTTGCAAGCCTTGGCCTTGCACTATGACGATCTGGTCGAGCATATCCGTCGACGCTTTTCCAACCAGCATTTCGCCCGTGACGTGGTCCATGATGTTTGCGTGCAGATCCTGGAAAAACCACCGGTCAAGGCCATCAGCGTACCCATCGCCTTTCTGCGCCGTGCCACGCTCAACCGCGCCATTGATCGGCGCCGCGCCGAAAGCACCCGCTCGTTGTACATGCAGAGCCAGATAGCCGTGGTCGAGCAGCATCGCGACGACCTCGACGGCGCGCTGGCACTGGAGTTCGAACAGCGCCTGAAGGCGTTGCTGGCGGTGATCGAGTCGTTGCCAGCGCGCCAGCGCCACGTGTTTCTTCTGCACCGCATCCACGGCATGCCTCAACATGACATCGCAAACGAGCTAGGCATTTCCGTCAACATGGTCGCCCAGCACTTCATGCGGGCCATGCGCACCCTTGCGCAGCGCTGGCAGCCGGAGACCTGACCATTGCAACGCAAAACCCCACCCACCGCCCCCATCAGTTCTGATGACCTAGAGCCTTACGCCAAGTCGCTGCGCGCCCTGGTGCCCAGTCGCGAAGCCCTGCTGGCCGAAGCCAGGGCGCAGAGCACACGCAATGCCAGTCGTCGGCGCAAGGCTGCCGGCACAGCCTTGCTGCTGGCTCTGGCCGGCTGGGCCTGGCTGGCCGACCCGGCGCTCGGCTACCGCCAGATCGAAGTCGCCAGCAGTGGACGCGAAGTGCTGCACCTGAGTGACGGCAGCCGAATCGAGCTGGACGCCGGTAGCGTGCTGCGCATCGAGTACCGCCTGCGCAGCCGGCAGTTCGAGCTGCTCGACGGCGAAGGTCTGTTCAGCGTGGCACATCAACCCAAGCCCTTCATCGTGCGCAGCCAAGGTGTGGCAGTGCGCGACATCGGCACGGTGTTCGATGTGCGCAGCGACCTGCGCGGTGTGCGGGTGGCTGTTCTGGAGGGTGCGGTGGAAGTGGACAACGGCGAGGCCCGCAGGCAGCTCACCGCCAAGGAGCAGTTGCTCGCCAGCCCGCTGGCCCTTGGCCCGATCGAAGCGACGAGGCCCGGTGAACTGGAGGCATGGCGGCGTGACCTGTTCCACTTCGACGGCACGCCGCTGGACGTGGTTGTCGCTCAACTACGGCGCCATCGCGCCGCGCCTATTCAACTGGAAGGTGCACCCGCTGGGGCGTATCGACTAAGCGGCGAGTTCCTGACTGGCAACGTCGAACAGCTGATCGACACGCTACCCCGGCTGGCTCCGGTAACCGTGCACCGCGAAGATGGCGGTGTGGTGAAGGTAGTTGTGCGTCACTGATAATTATTTTCAGCCACACATCAAAGTTCGCCATGGCACAAACGCCAATCCCTATGAAACTCATTCTCATTACATTTCGATAGGGATTCCATGACGCTCTTTGTCTACCCGCTGCGCCAGACGATGTTCCTGGCGACTTTTGGTTTCCTGGCAGCCGGCCCCTTGCAAGCTGAACAGGCACACTACCGCATCGACCTGCCTGCGCAGCCGCTGGACCAATCGATCAGCGCCCTGGCCCGACAGACTGGCACCCGTATCCTTTTCAACACAGACGCCGCCCACGCCGTGCAGGCGCCGGCGTTGCACCAGCAGTTGAGCGTCGAGCAGGCCCTGCGCCAACTGATCGCTGGCAGCAACCTGACCCTCGGCCAGACTGCCGACGGCCAGTTTCTGATCGCCCTGCCAAGCGAGCCCGGCAACGGCGCGCTGGAGTTGGAGGCCTCCAGTGTCATCGGCCGCGCCCCACTGACTACAACCGAGGGCAGCCATTCTTACACCTCCGGCGCCGTGACCTTGGGCAAGGGCGTGCAGAGCCTAAAGGACATCCCGCAGTCAGTCACCGTCATGACTCGCCAGCAGATGGATGACCAGAACACCCAGACCATCTCCGATCTGGTCAGCCGAACGCCTGGCCTGACCGCTACCAAGTCACCAGGTTCGGGGTTGTTCATCTACTCCCGCGGCTTCAGCATCGACACGCTGCAGTACGATGGCGTGCCTGTACCGCGCAACACTTACTCGCTGGGCAGCTATCTGACCGAAGATCTGAGTTTCTACGACCGCGTCGAAGTGCTGCGGGGCCCGGCCGCGCTGCTGCAAGGTGGCGACAGCCCGGGCGGGGCGATGAACCTGGTGCGCAAGCGTGGTCAGGAAAAGGCCACTGTCAGCCTCACTGGCAAGGCCGGCTCCTGGGACAGCTACGGCCTGCAGTTGGACGCCGGCGGTCCGCTGAACGCCGAGGGCACCCTGCGTGCACGCACCGTTATCAGCCAAAATGACAGCGGCTCGTTCATCGACTACGTGCGTGGCTGGAACCAGACTGTCTATGGTGCAGTCGACTACGATTTCACGCCCGACCTTACGGTTGGCCTGGGCGTTGCCAACCAGAAGGGCCACTCTCGTCCAGCCATGCTCGGCTTGCCGCGCTACGCCGACGGAGGCAACCCGGACTGGTCGCGCTCGACCTATGTCGGCGCCGACTGGAACCGAGCCGAGAATGACCAGACCAGCGTGTTCCTGGATGCCACCTATCGGCTGAGCAACAATTGGCGGCTAAAGGCTGCCGGCGTGTATATAAGCGAACACAATGGTGCCACCTACCAGGCGCTGTGGGATGCCCTGCCGGCCAATGGTTCTACAGATAACACCTATATAGACTGGAGCACTGATTTCACCACCCACAGCAAGGGCCTGGACCTTTACCTGGATGGCAGCTTCACCGGTTTTGGCTTCGAGCAGACCTTCCTGATTGGCGCCAACTACTCACGCATCAACACTGATGACCGCTGGGCACGGGCACCCACCTTCGGTGCGGACTCGTCGAACGTCGATCATCATCGACCGATGCCGAACATCTACGAACTGGCCAGCCGCGGCCGTGGCCAGTTGACCGAGTACCAGGTAGAGCAGAAGGGTTTCTATACGCGCTGGTCGATCAATCTGACCGACCCGCTGAAGCTTATTCTCGGTGCCCGCACCAGTTGGTACGACTTCAGCTACGCCGCCGAATTCTTTGACCACAGCGGTTACAGTGAGTCCACCACCAGCAGCAGCGGCAAAGTATCGCCCTATGCGGGGCTGGTGTATGCGCTGGACAAACAGTGGTCGATCTACGCCAGCTACACTGACGTGTTCCAGCCACAGACCGCGCGCACGGTGTCGGGCTCGGTGGTCGAGCCGATCATTGGCAGCAACTATGAACTGGGTCTCAAAGGTGAGCTGTTCGATGGTGCGCTGAACACTTCGATTGCACTGTTTCGCTATGACCAAGAGCACCGCGCGGTGCTCAACCGCAGCGGCCCTATGGACTGCGATGGCTGGTATTGCTCCACGGCCTCGGGCAAGGTGCGCAGCCAGGGCCTGGAAGCGCAGGTCAGCGGCGAGGTACTGAGTGGTCTGCAGGTGATGGCCGGCTACGTCTACAACACCACACGCTATTTGGAAGATGGAGACTACAAGGACAAGGTGTACAGCACCTGGACGCCAAAGCATCAGTTCAAGCTGTGGGCCGACTACACCTTGCCGGGTGACTGGAGCCGCACTTCGGTGGGCCTCGGGACCACGGCGGTCACCGGCACCACCTCCTACGACCACGTGTTCGACCTGCCGGGCTATGCGGTGTGGGATGCGCGGGTGGCGTACAAAGTCAGCGACGAAGTCACCTTGGCGGCGAACCTGAACAACCTGCTGGACAAGAAGTATTACGTGCCGGCTTACAACACCATTGACTACAACAACTACTATGGTGACCCGCGCAACGTGATGTTCAGTGTGAAATACACGCCTGAATTCTAGTTAGGTTGCGTTGTGGAAGGGCCCGCTGTGATTGGCTCAGCGAGCCTGGCGCGAGCAGGCGTTCGGCATAGCCCGGAAAAGGTCACTCATGTGTGGCCGTTTTCGAGCCTGCCTTTTGGCAGGTAGTGAATTGCGCTTTCGACCCGAAGCTGCCCCTCACCACAGAAAACAAACGGCCAGAAGTGGATCCGCAAACCACGCCTCCACAAATCTCACTCAGGACGTGAGTGCTGCGTTCAGACTGGGTCACTGGCCAGCTCATTGCATGTTCACCCTCAGTGCATGCGTCAATGCAAAAAAAGAGGTCGCTGCGACTTGGTTGGCTCATCAGCCCTCCAGCACATTGCAAGCCATGGCCCGATCAGTATTGATCGAGACCGGAGGTGATCACTACCACGATGCATTGAAGACGGTATTTTCTTCTATCCCTGTGCACTTGTTAGCGGAGAGCGCTCCCGAGCTGAATGGGATGTGCCTGACTGGGCGATAGCACAGGCGGACACCTATCCGCTGTCAAACAGAAGGGTGGCAGCTGTACATGGGTTGACAGGCCGGCGGACTATGCAAGTTCCGGCGCACGCAAGCGTGCCCGCACGTACAGCCGCCATTGAAGGCAAGCCGTATGCATAATACCGTCGCGGCCTGTCAAAGCGATCGTGTCCCGGGAAGTGGTGTAACTGAACCAGCCGAAGGCGCCCTGCGGGCGAAAGAGGATGGTCATCGTGGTTCTTGGCTAACGTTGAGTTTGCGAAGACCAAACACTCACCAGAGAAACCACGATGACCAAGCCCACTATCGCATTGACCGAGTTGGTTGAGAAAGGGGCAGACGCTGATCTGCTCAAGCAAATGATCCAGTTCGTTGCCCAGCGCATGATGGAGTTCGATGTCGAAGGCCTGTGCGGCGCGGG
>NZ_MOMO01000257.1:0-16407 GCF_009933855.1 Pseudomonas sp. SG-MS2
CTTCGACCCAGCTCAGCGCCTCCTCGCTCAACACCCCGATCCGGTTCCCACGCAAGTCCACGACCAACTCCGGGTAGCGTTGCAGCAACGCCAGAGGAAAGTGACGCAGGCCTGTTGCACGCAACGATACGTAGTGCAGATGAACGTTGTAGCGTAACTGCGGCACCACCCCCAGCGGATTCGCATCAAGGTTGAGAATTTCCAGCCTGGGAAACCACTCCAACCGCAGTTGGGATTGCGCGTCCAGGGTGATGAAATTGTTATGCAGGTGCAGTTGGGTAAGCCTGCCCAGGTGATTCAGCCCTTCCGGGATGGTGAGCAAGCGATTCGCGCCGACGTTGAGAATGCTCAACTGCGCAAGGTTGCCGAAGCTGCTCGGTATAGCGCCAAGAAGGTTGCCGCTCAATTGCAGGTTTTCAAGGCTGGCCAGCTGCCCTACCCGTTCATCCAGGACCACGATCTGATTGAAGGAAAGATCGAGGTAAGTCAGGTGGGCCAACTGCTCGACACCGGCCGGCAGTTCGTCGAGTTGATTGCCACAGAGTTCCAGATCGGCAAGCTCGGTCAAGTTTTCCAGGCCCGCCACTGTGTCGAGCATGTTACCGCCGAGGTTCAAACTTCGCAGCTGCGGTAAATGCTCCAGGCCATCGAGCGTTCGCAGGCGGTTGCCCGAGAGGTCCAGCGTTTTCAGGTTAGGAAACCGACTCAGGAAATCGGCCTCGATGACAGAAACCTGCTGGTTGCACAACGACAAGTCACCTACCTGCTCGAACACGATGCCCATGGGCAGCGCAGGTAACGAACTGATGATCCATCCTTCTCTGGTCGAGCGCAGGGTCGGCCCTTCATCGTGGTAACGCGACTGCCAGAAGCCGCGCAGGAGCTCCGCCATGTTCGATCGCGCAGCATACTCAGGGTCGCCAGGCAACCCGCGCCACTGCGCCAGGCTAGCTTCAAGCCGCCTGGACAGATGCGCGAACGCTCGCGAGCCAGGGCCATGAAAAAGCCCGAGCTGATACCACACACGATAGTTGCCGCGGGCCAGCGCCAGGGTCAGCGCGCACTCCTCCTCCCTGCGCTGCTCTGCTATTTGCTCTGCCGCACGTACCGCGCCACTGTCTTGCGCCCCATCCCCTACAAGCGCGGCTCGCCGTTCATCGTGGTTTTGACGTATGACAGCAAACTGATCGTCATAGGCGAGCCTGACGTGATCCTGCCAGAACGCCTGTTGCGCCAGGAACTGGCTCAGTGCCTCGGCCGTCTCGGCCTCGTACACCGCTGCCTCGGCCTCAACCAGGTCGTTTGGGGTCACAGTTTGTACATGCCTGAAACTGAGGTACGTCGGTTCGCCGTAAATACCCAAAGGCTCTGAAAGCTGTACCCGGAAGGCTTGATAGATCTCACCCGGGCTGAATGGCACAGAGCGCCGGCGCAACTCTTCGATGTGCCGCGCAGCAAAGCGGTTAACCTGATCGAGCCTGAACAACTCACGCCCCAGGCTGCGCAACTGATGCTCGACGTGCCGACCATGCAGGCCTTCTGTGCGCAGCGCTACCTTCAAGTTGACGAGCAGCACATCGAGATCAACGCTGCCCCGCGGCACGGCAGCCTGCTGGAATACTGCCCGTCGAACATGAGCATGGTTATACATGCAGTAGAGCAGCTCACCCACACGGCGCCGAAAGTCTTGGGGTTCAACAGCAAAGCGCTCGGACTGCAGCAACACGCGGAGAAAAGCGAAGAACTCATCGCTGCCTGGTTCTTGCGCAAGCGCCTGCCAGTGCCTGCGGCGCGGCGCAGCCTCCTGCTCGGTCAGCCCTTCAAGCCACGGGGCACTGCCCTCTGCCCCCTGCTGGCCGGCCGCTACAAGCTCGATCGCCAGCCGCTCGCGTGCAACCGGTGATAGCGGATTGCCCTGCAAGCTTGCGCAGCCGGGGTTGGCGCGTAACCAGCCGGCCTGCGCTTCACTGATGTCGACGATGCGATTGCTGCGCAAATCGAGCTGTTCCAGGTGTGCCAGTGCACTGGTATCCGGTATCGAGCTCAGCCGGTTGGACGACAAGTCCAGGCGCCGTACATTGGGAAAGCGGGCGAGCAAACCCTCGCTGAGCGCCGTCAGATCAAGATTGCGCAGTACCAGGGAAGTCACATGGTCGAAGTGAACGCCCTCAGGCAGTTCGGGCAGACTACCCAGGCGTGAGCCCTCCAGAATCAACGCAGGATGGCCTTCACCGTCGCGAGTGCGTCGTTGCCAGGCATGACGAATCCGCCGTGCCATGCGCGCCCGCCGGATCAACTGAATCGGCCCCGACGATTGCCGACGCCACAGCCCCAACGCCTGGTCGAGCGTTCGCAGCTCTTCACACAGGCGCAGGTAGTGATTCCAGGGTGTCAGCCCAAGCGCGCGGGCGTTCTGCGCAAACTGCTCCATCGCGCTTTCGTCGAAATCGGGGAACAGCCGTTGAATACCCCGACGCAACGCGCGATTGCTGCTTTCGCCACGGCCACTCAAGGGGTAACCCAGGCGCCCGTCGCCCAGCCGTACCGGCGGCCTGAAACCAAGGCCGACTGGCGCCATGCGCAACAGTGAAGCGGCGAGCTCGCGCTCTTCGCAGGCCCATTGCGACATGGCCTGGGCCAGTGTTTCGGGGGCGTCGCCGGCATCGCCCAATATCCTTTTCTGCCAGGGATCGAGCTGCAGCAACAGAGCCTGGAACAGGCTGTCGTCAGCCCTGGCCAACGGCAACGGGTTTGCGTGAGCATCCAGCGCCTGATACCCCTGGGCCGTTCGAAGCACGGTGCGTACCTCGCTGGCCGCTTGCGCTCCGGCCCACGCAGTCATTTCACCCGACAGCGTGTCGCCGCGCAGCTCGATGCGCACTCCTCGCCACGGGGCGCGCTCGGCGATCAGGCCCAATGCCAGTTGCTCGGTATCACGATTGATTGCGGCGGTTTGAAGCAGGCCCGCACAGGCGCGGTCCAGGCGCGTATCGCGCACGTACCAGCGCGCCTGCTCGGCCAAGGCCAACGGCACACGCTGGTGCGCGAGCATATGCTCCACCTGGTCCTCGGGCGCATGTTCGATGATCTCACGCGCACCCATTACCGACAGGCCGGGAAAGTCCCGGCGAAGCAGGGTTTCGGCTTCGCCGGGCATGGGCTGCTGAGCCTGCAGCTGCCGCTCGAAGGCCTCCCCGTTCAGCTCTGGCCGCTGAGCGTGCAACTGCTGCCTCTGCACTGCATCGTGCAAGCGCGCCGGCGCCTGTGCCTGTTCCACATGCAAACGGCGCAGTTGGTCCTGGTTGAACCCCGTTGCCCGCATCACCGCGTGTATGGCCTGCTCATCGAGGTGCGCCCAGCCCGCGTCGAGGTCCTGAAACAACTCAGCACTGCCCTGCCATTCGTGGGGCGTCTCCAGTTCATGCTGCCAGCAAGCGCCCTCGTTGCCCTCGAGCAGCGGCGCATAAGCATTGGGACGCACGGGATGACGGATGCGACGCTGCTGCGTTTGAGCTTCCAGGTAGGTCAAATGGCTGGCCAAGGGGGTACGCACATACTCTGCACCTTGCAGACCGATCAACTCACCGACTGCGCCTCGGTCCTGGACGGCATAGCCTGGCAGCCTGGGGTCACTCAACTTCAGTGTATGTTCATCCGTGTAGACCGGCACTAGATCTGCGACGCGAGCATCCTCCACCAGGCGGTGCGAAGCCGCGCCTGCGCCGACATTGACGGCCGTCATGGCCACGGTTTGCGCTACGCAATACAAGTGCTCCAGCGCGCTCTGGCGGTCCCCCAAGCGCCAATCGGCATAGCCCTCGTACACGTCGTCAGCCAGCTGCAACGCGGTGATCCCCAGCAATGGCAAAGCCAGTGCAGGTAGCGCGAAGCTCGCCAGGCCCAACGCATCGATGGCAAAGCTCAGGTAGAAATGCAAGCGCCTGTCGCGCTGCTGCGCTTCCACTTCGGCAGTGGGTATGGCGTGCACTTTGGCATTGTCCAACAGGGTGTCGATCAGTTGGCGGCGCAGGTATTCGAACAACGGCTGCTCGACAGGCTCGTAACGACCATCGAGCTGGACCGGCACATTCTCGGCAGTATCACTCAGCGCCTGGGTCAAGGCACGGGTGTAGGCACTCCGGTCACGCTCACCGATAAAGCGTTGGAAGAATTCGACGTAACCGGGCAAACGGAACTGTTTACCCAACGTCATGAACAGCGATGCCCAAGAGGTATACCAGGTCAGCGGGCCTTGAGGATCATCAGGGATCCAGCACAATATGCCCTCGAACTCGTCACCGGTCGCGCGCTGATGGGTTATCTCGAACGCCACCGCGCCCCGCACCAGCCGGCCGAACACACGCAGTTGCATGGGCCGCAGCCCAGAGATGGAGGGGGATGCGACCGAGATCAAGTCAATCAGCGGGGCACAGTGTTCATAGGCATGCCTGGGTATTTCACCATTGACCAGTGCCAGCCTCAGCGCCGCCTCGAGACTCGTGCGATAACCTGCCTCGATCAGCGTGCTCAGTTGTTTCCCCGCTTCACCACCGGGCGTCAACTGCGCGCGCAGGTACGCCTGGTAACGCCCCCCCAGGTCGAGCGAGCGGCACAGGGCAAAGAATGCTTTGGGCGAGAGCGCGCAAGCATTCCCTGATGCATCCAGCACCGCAGTGCCCTGCATGATGCTGGTGGCGAACGTTTCACCCTCGGTAAAGTTATGCAACGCCGATTGCAGCAGGCTGTGCTGGTAGATCTGCTCTTTGACCCCATCCGGCACTTGCGCAACATGCGAGGGAAATCGCTGCAGGGTTCTGCGCCGCAGCGTGGCCCGACGCACATCGACACCAAGTTGATGTTCCGCCTGCAGAGCTTCTCGCAGCAGCGGCTCGGCAAATGCATCGAGTGGGGTGATCCGCGCCAGCCATTCGTGCAACTGATGCTGTACCTGCTGTTGTCGCTGCTGGCTCTGGAGCAAGCTGTTGAGGGTGTCGGACGCAAGTTCGGTCAGCCAGGCGGGCAAGCGACTGGCAATCAAGGCATTGGTGGAGTCATCAGTGAACGGCTGACTGGGCATCGCGGGCTCCTAGGGCGCAAAACAGCGATTGCACCACCGCGTGACGAGGCTTTTGCGTTAACTATTGCAACCTGCCGACGTGACAGACGTTCACGTTTGCACAAGCCCTGCCGATAACAGTTACAACTACTGACCAGAAAGGAAGCTGGCGATGAACCCGATCACCTCAGTGGTGCGCCTGACCCCTGTCGCCCACATCACCCACCGTGCACCGCAGGTACCAGCCACCCTGCCGACAGAAGCGCCGATGACATCCCCGAGCACGGTGGTAAGCCTTGGCCAGCAAGAAAGCCGCGTCGACACCCAGACCTACACGGCCAAAGGTACCCTCGGTAAAGCGCAGACACAGTATGTGTGGGAGCAGGACGGCATCGACAAACTCAGCATGTACATGCTGAGCGCCATTCAGGCTTCCTCCCCCGCAGCGCGCTTCCAAGGGCTTGGTGCTGCCCTGTTGGAGCAACTGGCGGCCAGCGGTGGCCAGCGTATCTCGCAATCCGGGCTGGCGATCGATGATGGCGCGACAACCGACCCGTTGCTGCTGGCCATGCAGCAGGCCAGGTTGCGCGAACACGCCACCAGCAGCGTCAGCTTCAACCTCACTACCGGCTCAGGCGCCACCGTGACGGTGGGGCTCTACAGCAGCACCAACGGCCTGGCCGTGGATGCCGACGTGCAAGACGGTACGTTGACCACTGACGAGCTCAAAGGCTTGGCAGCGCTGGCGAGCAGCTTCCAGGCTGCCCTCAACGGGCTGACCCAGGAACCACCCAGCCTGCAGCTGGGCGCACTGGTCAAGCTCGACCCGGCGCTGTTCACCGGTTTGCAATTGAATGCCAAATTGCAGAATGCAAGCGGCGACCAGCAAACCTTCGACCTGCAACTGAACGAAGATTCCCGCAACCTCACACTGCAAGGCGCCAACGGCACGGTCAGGATGAACCTCGACACCCAGGGCGGCGCGCTGCTGGGCAGCCAGGCTCAGCGTCAGGCAGCCGTGGCCAATTACCTGACCCAGTTCGATGCAGCGCAAAAGCGCGGCCATGGTGACGCGCAACTGATGGCACTGTTCAAGGATGCCTTCAGCCAGCTCAACAGCGTGGACGATACCAGCAAGCGCCCTGCAGGCCATGACCTGGCGCAGAACACGGCCAGCCGCCTGCTGTTGAGCGGCCTGGCCGACTTCGATGCCTCGATCACGCAGACCGAACAGAAGATCAATCCGATGCGGCCTGAAGAAGTGGACCACTTCGACTACAAGGTTTCGCAATCGACCACTCTGCAAGGCCCGGCAGCGAACCTGGCCGTAGAGCAGGCGCAACAGGCAAGCATGAAAGCCGCCTGGCATGAAGGCTTGAACCCGCTCGTCGGCCTGACCCTGACCCGCGACAACAAAACGCAGAACTACAGCTATCACACGATCGACGACCAATCCCGCAGCAGCACTCGCCTGGCGTTCGCCGACAACGCCCTGGTCGAGGCGACCGCGACTCAAGAGGCCAGCCAGAAAGAGCGCGTGCGCACCTATCAGGAGGGCGTGCTGCAGGACGATACGACCCATAGCGCAGCGGCCGCCCAGTCTCGCGAACTGCTGGACATGCTTGACGAGATGCTCAGCCAGGATCGGGCTGCGCGGCGTGCAGGGCTGGCCTCTACGCTGCAAGAGCAAGTGGCTGGCAGGGGCCACCTGTGGCGACTGCAGTCGGCTCCTGGGCAGATCACCACGTGAGTCGAGACTGACAGGGCTTATTTACGGCGTTCGAATCACGAGCCCAGGGGTGACTCGTGATTTATGGTCAAAAGACCTTGGCGTTGTGCCGTCTTAATCAAGCCCTGCAAAACTTGCACACTGCTCCCCATTCGAACGAGGTCGGCAGCAGGGCGCCTAAGCCCTGGTTCAACCTCAATCACTCAGCAGGAGCAGCCCCATGAGCATTCCATCCTTCGGCCTTGGCACCTACCGCCTCACCGGCCAGGCCGTCATCGACTCGGTAAAGTCCGCCCTGGCGCTGGGCTACCGTGCCATCGACACCGCGCAGATCTACAAGAACGAAGCCGACGTAGGCCAGGCCATTGCCGAAAGCGGCGTACCGCGCAGCGAGCTGTTCATCACCACCAAGATCTGGATCGACAACCATGGCACAGACAAGCTGGTCCCCAGCTTGCGCGAGAGCCTGGCCAAGCTGCGTACCGACTACGTCGACCTGCTGCTGATCCACTGGCCAGCCCCAGGCAAAGGCATCGAACTGGCCGAGTACATGACAGCTTTGGCCGAAGCCAAAAAACTCGGCCTGACCCGTCAGATCGGCGTGTCAAACTTCAACATCGAACTCACCCGCCAAGCCATCGAGGTGGTCGGCAAAGGCGAAATCGCCACCAACCAGGTCGAGCTCAGCCCCTACCTGCAAAACGCCAAACTGGCTGCCTACCTCAAGGATCAGGGCATCACCCTCACCTCGTACATGACCCTGGCCTACGGCAAAGTGCTGAAGGACCCGGTGCTGGCCGAGATCGCCGCCAAGCACAAGGCCACGGTCGCCCAAGTGGCCCTGGCCTGG
The DNA here is from genome assembly GCF_009933855.1 of Pseudomonas sp. SG-MS2. NCBI lineage: Bacteria > Pseudomonadati > Pseudomonadota > Gammaproteobacteria > Pseudomonadales > Pseudomonadaceae > Pseudomonas > Pseudomonas sp. SG-MS2. The sequence goes on from NZ_MOMO01000257.1 coordinate 7,636, forward strand.
GCCATGCAGCAGGGATACGCAGTGATCCCCTCCTCCACCAAGCGCGAGAACCTGGCCAGCAACCTGCTCGCCTGCAGCCTGAGACTGGATGCCGACGACATGGCGCGCATCGCCTCGCTCGAGCGCAATGGCCGTGAAGTCAGCCCGGATGGCCTGGCGCCCGCCTGGGACTGATGACCCGCTGCATGTCGGTACCGGCCTGTTCCTGGCCGGTACCACTGCTCATTGACCTTTGAACCGGAGCTCCTGATGAGCACGCTTTCCCCAAAACGGGTTTTGTTTGCCCTGGCTATCGGCGCCTTCGGCATCGGTACCACCGAATTCACGCCCATGGGCCTGCTGCCGGTAATCGCGCAAGGCATCGATGTGAGCATCCCCAGCGCGGGCATGCTGATTACCGCCTATGCCATCGGCGTGATGGTCGGTGCGCCGATCATGACCCTGCTGTTCAGCCGCTTTGGCAAACGCGCCGCACTGATGGCGCTGATGGCCATCTTCACCCTCGGCAACCTGCTCTCGGCACTCTCCCCGGACTACTACACCTTGCTCGCCTCGCGGCTGGTCACCAGCCTCAACCACGGTGCCTTCTTCGGCCTGGGCGCAGTGGTCGCCGCCAGCGTGGTCCCCAAGGACAAACAGGCCAGTGCCGTGGCAACGATGTTCATGGGCCTGACCATCGCCAATATCGGCGGCGTACCTGCGGCGACCTGGGTCGGCCAGCAGGTCGGCTGGCGCATGGCCTTTGCCGGTACTGCAGTACTCGGCCTGCTGGCCATGGCCGCCCTGTGGTACGCGCTGCCCAAAGGTGAGCGTGGCAGCGTGCCCCACGTGCGCAAAGAGCTGGCGGTCATCGCCCGCCCCAGCGTGCTGTTGGCGATGGCTACCACCGTGCTTGGCGCCGGCGCCATGTTCACCCTGTACACCTACGTAGCGCCGGTACTGGCGGAACTGACCGGCGCTTCAAACAGCTTCATCACCCTCGGCCTGGTGCTGATCGGTGTCGGTTTCACCTTGGGCAACAGCCTGGGTGGGCGCCTGGCCGACTGGTCGCTGGACGGCGCTGCGCGCATCTTCCTCGGTGCACTGGCGCTGATCATGTTGCTGATGCCGCTGCTACTGGGCAGCCACATTGGTGCGGCCATCGCGCTGCTGGTCTGGGGCGTGTTCACCTTCGCCGTGGTGCCGCCCTTGCAGATGCGCGTCATGACTGCCGCCATCGAGGCACCAGGGCTTGCATCGTCGATCAACGTCGGCGCATTCAACCTTGGCAATGCCGTTGGCGCGGCACTGGGTGGCACGGTGATCAGCCTGGATCTGGGCTATGCCGCAGTGCCCATGGCCGGCGGCGTGCTGGCTGCGGCGGCCCTGGTGCTGGTATGGCTGGGCGGGCGCGGCAAGGCTGTCGACAAGGCCTTGGGCGCCGCGGTTTAGGCGCTGCCGTAAGCGCTGCACTCTTGCAACGGGCGCAATTATGAAGTGCCCGTTGCAGCCATTCCCCCCAATGCCGCTGCAGCAGTACTCTCCTCTACGCCAACCACCGCCAAGGAGTTCCCCCATGTCCCGCCCTCCATTGCCTCCCTTTACCCGCGAAAGCGCCATCGAAAAAGTCCGCCTGGCCGAGGATGGCTGGAACAGCCGTGACGCGGCCAAGGTATCGCTGGCATACACCCCCGATACCGTATGGCGTAACCGTGTCGAGTTCCCGCGGGGCCGTGCCGAGGTCCAAGCCTTTCTGGCCCGCAAGTGGAACCATGAACTGGAGTACCGACTGATCAAGGAGTTGTGGGCATTCACCGACAACCGCATTGCGGTGCGCTATGCCTACGAATACCACGACGACAGCGGTCAGTGGTTCCGTGCCTATGGCAACGAAAACTGGGAATTCGCCGCCGATGGCCTGATGCACAATCGCCACTCGAGCATCAACGAGCAGCCTATCGCCGAAGCGGACCGCAAGTTCCGCTGGCCTTTGGGACGCCGCCCGGACGACCATCCGGGGCTCAGCGAACTGGGGCTCTGACCGCCTTGGGGGCAGAGGGTCGATGCGCCTGCTGGCAATGACATCAGGTCGTCCGCGTGTGGGTCATGTCGAACAGCTACTGCCAAAAATGCCAGTTTCCGGCTTCTCTCCCTCCCATTACGCTTTTCTGCGCAACGTTCCCACTCCCACAAGGACAGTGCCCATGGAAAAGCGAGCAATTATCATGCTGGTTGCCGGCCTCGCCAGCGCAGCATCTCACGCACCGGCAGCTGAACTGCCAGGACGCATTGCAACCATCGAACATCACACAGCAGCGTGTTTTACCCCTGAAACCTCCGTCAACTGTGAAGTATCGGCAGTGGTTGCGAGCAATGGAAAACTGCTCTTGGCCAACGACAAACGCTTGCCCGCCACTGGGGGGCCGGCCCTGTTCACGCTTGACCTTGAGCAGGGCAAAATCAGTGGTGAGCCTACCGTGCTGCCCGGGGATGCGTTAAAAGAAGCCGATAAGTACGAGGCACTGACCAAGACGCTGGATGGCCGATACATCATCGCCAGCACCGCCTTCAACAAAGCCGGCACCGAACAAGATCCGCGCGCTGACATACTCAGCACCCTCTTGTACTGGCCCGTGGACGAGCCTGAGGCCGCAAAGCCCCTGTCGCCCTCATCACGCGGTGGGGTCACAAGCTCGATCGCACTGCGCAAACAGATCAGCGAAGCCATTGGCGCGCCGTACTTTCAAATCGAAGGCATTACCATGGCGCCGAGCGAACCGGCGCACGAAAAAGCGGCAGATGGCCAACTGATCATCGGCATCCGCAAACAGGGAAACAGCAGTGCTGACTCGCATTTCGGCTTTCTACTTATTTCCGCGCATGTGAAGTTCAGAAATGGGACCTTGGAGCTTGTGGAGGCATTCAAAACAATCCAGAACCTCAACATCCAAGCGCAAGGCCAGACGCTCGGGCTATCAGGCCTGGAGTATGACCGGTTCAATAAAGACAGGCTTTATGCGGTCACCAGCTTCGAGCAGCAATCCGTTGATGCTGCGGGCAAAAAATCCACTGAAATAGGTGGACTTCTATGGGCCGTACCGTTCACAGCGGGGAAGCCGGGCACGCCCAAACTTCTGACACGCGAAGACGGCAGTGCGCTGGTGTTCAGCAACAAGCCCGAAGGTGTAGAGGTGCTGGATGCGCACCAGATCATCGTTGTTCACGACGATGACCGCGTTGAGGTGAAAACCTCCGAGGCAGGCATCAAACGGGGTGATAACGAGTTTGCCTACAGCAAGATCATTTTCCCGTAAACCCACCCTTGGCCTGCCCTGACGCCGGGAGGCCTTTTTTGAGGTTTTCACGCCCTTGACGATGTGGACGGGCGCCGCATTCCACTCGCTATGCCTCCAACGGCGCCCTCACACGCCAAAGGCATCAGCACAAACCGCAAAATAAGGACTACGCTTGCGACAGCGCAGCAGTACGCGTGGCCATCAGTGCCATGCGCTGACGCGCCCAGGCGTGTGGCAGGCTGCCCGCACCGACTGCCCCACCCGCTCATCAGCCGGTCATCGCTAAATCGATAAAGTATTGACCCAGAGCGGCACAAGCCGCACCGCAAGCTGCTAGAACAGGAGTCTTTCGCATTTGCAAGCAGAGGGAAAGTGCCAGACGAACTTTACAAGCCACGGAACAGTCAATCAAAAGCACCAAGTCAAATGCTATTAATTATCATTACTAAAGTTGCACTTCGTTACTCTTTGCAAGAAACATAATTGACAAAAACGCACGCAATGCCCGAATTTCAAGGCTTTCAGCCAGTTACGAGCGGATTTTGTTCTTAATCCTACGAATAAATTTGCGACAGAAATTTTACTTGCACCGGGTTTACCCATAAAATCAGCGCGATTGATTCAGCTGCGACATTTGGTCACTGCACCTGCGACACCACGTCGCCGCTCTACTTATTTCAGACTGCAGAGCTGGGTCTCTGTATAAGGATCTCTAGCATGTCCGATTCGGCAGGACTCATCGCCCACAACTGGGGCTTTGCCATCTTCCTCCTGGGTGTCGTCGGCCTGTGCGCCTTCATGCTCGGCCTGTCCAGCCTGCTCGGTAGCAAGGCCTGGGGCCGCGCCAAGAACGAACCCTTCGAATCCGGCATGCTGCCCGTCGGCAGCGCCCGCCTGCGCCTTTCCGCCAAATTCTATCTGGTCGCGATGCTGTTCGTGATCTTCGATATCGAAGCCCTCTTTCTCTTTGCATGGTCTGTGTCCGTCCGCGAAAGCGGCTGGACCGGATTCGTCGAAGCGCTCGTTTTCATAGCAATTCTGTTGGCAGGTCTTGTCTACCTTTGGCGCGTCGGGGCACTTGATTGGGCTCCCGAAGGTCGCCGCAAGCGGCAAGCGAAGCTGAAACAATGAGGCTTTGGCAATGCAATACAATCTCACCAGAATCGATCCGGATGCGCCCAACGAGCAGTACCCGGTCGGCGAACGGGAAACCGTTACCGACCAACTGCTAGAGGACCAGGTCCACAAGAACATCTACATGGGGAAACTCGAAGATGTGCTGCGTGGCGCGGTCAACTGGGGGCGCAAGAACTCCCTCTGGCCGTACAACTTCGGCCTGTCCTGCTGTTACGTGGAAATGACCACGGCCTTCACGGCGCCCCACGACATCGCCCGCTTCGGCGCCGAAGTCATCCGGGCCTCGCCGCGTCAGGCCGACTTCATGGTCATCGCCGGTACCTGCTTCATCAAGATGGCGCCGATCATCCAGCGCCTGTATGAGCAGATGCTCGAACCCAAATGGGTCATCTCCATGGGCTCGTGCGCCAACTCCGGCGGCATGTACGACATCTACTCGGTCGTTCAGGGGGTCGACAAGTTCCTCCCTGTGGACGTCTATGTGCCTGGCTGCCCGCCACGCCCTGAAGCTTTCCTGCAAGGCTTGATGCTGCTGCAGGAGTCGATCGGCCAAGAACGACGCCCGCTTTCCTGGGTCGTTGGTGATCAAGGTATTTACCGTGCCGAGATGCCAGCCCAGAAAGACCTGCGTCGTGAGCAGCGCATTGCCGTAACCAACCTGCGCAGCCCCGACGAAGTCTGATCCAGCGACCTGCCGCCCGCTCCCGAAGGAGCCGGCGGCCTGGCTTCATTCTTAACGTTGACCCAAAGCGACCGAGACCATGACAGCGGACAACGCTATTTTCATTCCGCCTTACAAGGCTGACGACCAGGATGTGGTCGTCGAACTGCACAACCGTTTTGGCGCCGAAGCATTCGTCGCCCAGGAAACCCGCACCGGCATGCCCGTGCTGTGGGTCAAGCGCGCCCAGCTCAAAGAGGTGCTCAGCTTCCTGCGCGGCGTCACCAAGCCATACAGCATGCTGTACGACCTGCACGGTGTCGACGAACGCCTGCGCACACAGCGTCGCGGCCTGCCTGCCGCCGATTTCAGTGTGTTCTACCACCTGATGTCGGTCGAGCGTAACAGCGACGTGATGATCAAGGTGTCGCTCAGCGAAGGCGACCTGAACCTGCCGACCGTGACCGGCATCTGGCCAAACGCCAACTGGTACGAGCGCGAAGTCTGGGACATGTTCGGCATCGACTTTGCCGGCCACCCACACCTGAGCCGCATCATGATGCCGCCGACCTGGGAAGGCCACCCGCTGCGCAAGGACTACCCGGCCCGCGCCACCGAGTTCGACCCCTACAGCCTGACCCTGGCCAAACAGCAGCTTGAAGAGGAATCGGCACGCTTCAACCCGGAAGCCTGGGGCATGAAGCGTCAGGGCGCCAACGAGGACTACATGTTCCTCAACCTGGGCCCCAACCACCCGTCTGCCCACGGTGCGTTCCGTATCGTCCTGCAGCTGGACGGCGAAGAGATCGTCGACTGCGTACCGGACATCGGCTACCACCACCGTGGTGCCGAGAAGATGGCCGAGCGCCAGTCCTGGCACAGCTTCATCCCCTACACCGACCGTATCGACTACCTGGGCGGGGTGATGAACAACCTGCCGTACGTCCTGGCGGTAGAAAAGCTGGCAGGTATTCAGGTGCCGCAGAAGGTCGACGTGATTCGCATCATGCTCGCCGAGTTCTTCCGCATCACCAGCCACCTGCTGTTCCTGGGTACCTACATCCAGGACGTCGGCGCCATGACTCCGGTGTTCTTCACCTTCACCGACCGCCAGCGCGCCTACACCGTGATCGAAGCGATCACCGGTTTCCGCCTGCACCCGGCCTGGTACCGCATCGGCGGCGTCGCCCACGACCTGCCACGTGGCTGGGACAAGCTGGTCAAGGACTTCGTCGAGTGGCTGCCCAAGCGCCTGGACGAATACACCAAGGCTGCCCTGCAGAACAGCATCCTCAAGGGCCGTACCATCGGTGTGGCTGCATACAACACCAAAGAAGCGCTGGAATGGGGCACCACCGGTGCCGGCCTGCGCGCCACCGGTTGCGATTTCGACCTGCGCAAAGCCCGCCCGTACTCCGGCTACGAGAACTTCGAGTTCGAAGTGCCGCTGGCCCACAACGGCGATGCCTACGATCGCTGCATGGTCCGTGTCGAGGAGATGCGCCAGAGTATCCGCATCATCGACCAGTGCCTGCGCAACATGCCGGAAGGCCCGTACAAGGCGGATCACCCGCTGACCACGCCGCCGCCGAAAGAGCGCACCCTGCAGCACATCGAAACCTTGATCACGCACTTCCTGCAAGTCTCGTGGGGCCCGGTCATGCCGGCCAACGAGTCGTTCCAGATGATCGAAGCGACCAAGGGCATCAACAGTTACTACCTGACGAGCGATGGCGGCACCATGAGCTACCGCACCCGGATCCGCACCCCGAGCTACCCGCACCTGCAGCAGATCCCTTCGGTGATCAAAGGCAGCATGGTCGCCGACCTCATCGCGTACCTGGGCAGTATCGACTTCGTTATGGCTGACGTGGACCGCTAAGCATGAACAGCACGCTTATCCAGACAGACCGTTTCGCCCTGAGCGAAACCGAGCGCTCGGCCATCGAGCACGAGATGCACCACTACGAGGACCCGCGCGCGGCGTCCATCGAAGCCCTGAAGATCGTCCAGAAGGAACGCGGCTGGGTGCCGGACGGCGCCATCTACGCCATCGGCGAAGTGCTCGGCATCCCTGCCAGCGACGTCGAGGGCGTGGCCACCTTCTACAGCCAGATTTTCCGCCAGCCTGTCGGCCGCCACATCATTCGTGTGTGCGACAGCATGGTCTGCTACATCGGCGGCCACGAGTCGGTGGTCAGCCAGATCCAGAGCGAACTGGGCATCGGCCTGGGCCAGACCACCGCGGACGGTCGTTTCACCCTGCTGCCGGTGTGCTGCCTGGGCAACTGCGACAAGGCCCCGGCGCTGATGATCGATGACGATACCTTTGGCGACGTGCAGCCTGCTGGCGTTTCCAAGCTGCTGGAGGGTTACGTATGACCATCACTTCCTTCGGCCCGGCCAACCGCATCGCGCGTTCGGCCGAAACTCACCCGCTGACCTGGCGCCTGCGTGACGACGGCGAGCCGGTATGGCTCGACGAGTACCAGGCCAAGAACGGCTACGCTGCCGCCCGCAAGGCACTGGCAGAAATGTCCGCCGACGACATCGTGCAGAGCGTCAAGGACTCCGGCCTCAAGGGCCGTGGCGGCGCGGGCTTCCCCACTGGCGTGAAGTGGGGCCTGATGCCCAAAGACGAATCCATGAACATCCGCTACCTGCTGTGCAACGCGGACGAAATGGAGCCCAACACCTGGAAGGACCGCATGCTGATGGAGCAACAGCCCCATCTGCTGGTCGAGGGCATGCTGATCAGCGCCCGCGCCCTGAAGGCCTACCGCGGTTACATCTTCCTGCGTGGCGAGTACACCACTGCGGCGAAGAACCTCAACCGCGCCATCGATGAAGCCAAGGCTGCCGGCCTGCTGGGCAAGAACATCCTCGGCTCGGGCTTCGACTTCGAGCTGTTCGTGCACACCGGTGCCGGGCGCTACATCTGCGGTGAAGAAACCGCACTGATCAACTCGCTGGAAGGCCGCCGCGCCAACCCGCGCTCGAAGCCGCCCTTCCCTGCCGCCGTGGGTGTGTGGGGCAAGCCGACGTGCGTGAACAACGTCGAGACGCTGTGCAACGTGCCGGCCATCGTCGCCAACGGCAACGACTGGTACAAGTCGCTGGCCCGCGAAGGCAGCGAGGACCATGGCACCAAACTGATGGGCTTCTCCGGCAAGGTGAAGAACCCGGGGCTGTGGGAGCTGCCGTTCGGCGTGACCGCCCGTGAGCTGTTCGAAGACTACGCCGGCGGCATGCGCGACGGCTTCAAGCTCAAGTGCTGGCAGCCAGGCGGCGCCGGTACCGGTTTCCTGCTGCCCGAGCACCTCGACGCGCAGATGTACGCCGGCGGCATCGCCAAGGTCGGCACCCGCATGGGTACGGGCCTTGCCATGGCGGTCGACGACAGCGTCAACATGGTTTCGCTGCTGCGCAACATGGAAGAGTTCTTCGCCCGCGAATCGTGCGGCTGGTGCACCCCCTGCCGGGACGGCCTGCCGTGGAGCGTGAAGATGCTGCGTTCCCTGGAAAACGGCCAGGGCCGTGCCGAAGACATCGAGACCCTGCTGGGTCTGGTGAACTTCCTCGGCCCAGGCCGTACCTTCTGCGCTCACGCACCCGGTGCCGTCGAGCCGCTGGGCAGTGCCATCAAATATTTCCGCTCGGAGTTCGAGGCCGGTGTGGCGCCTGAAAGCGCTGGCACCC
>NZ_MOMO01000257.1:16429-48083 GCF_009933855.1 Pseudomonas sp. SG-MS2
GGTCCGTGCCACCCGCCAGCCTGCAGGCCGGCCCGAACGATTCGCGGCAGGCCGCAGGCTTACAGATTTCCATTAGCCACGCCCGCTCACGCGGGCCAACGAAGAACTTTGAACAATGGCCACTATCCACGTAGACGGCAAAGCGCTCGAAGTCAACGGTGCAGACAACCTGTTACAGGCGTGTCTGTCGCTCGGCCTCGACATCCCCTATTTCTGCTGGCACCCGGCGCTTGGAAGCGTTGGCGCCTGTCGGCAGTGTGCGGTCAAGCAGTACACCGACGAGAACGACACCCGTGGTCGTATCGTCATGTCCTGCATGACCCCTGCCTCCGACGGCACCTGGATTTCCATCGACGATGACGAATCCAAGGCGTTTCGCGCCAGCGTCGTCGAATGGCTGATGACCAACCACCCGCACGACTGCCCGGTGTGCGAGGAAGGCGGCCACTGCCACTTGCAGGACATGACGGTAATGACCGGCCACAACGAGCGCCGCTACCGTTTCACCAAGCGTACCCACCAGAACCAGGACCTCGGCCCGTTCATCGCTCACGAGATGAACCGCTGCATCGCCTGCTACCGCTGCGTGCGCTACTACAAGGACTACGCAGGCGGCACCGACCTGGGTGTCTATGGCGCCCACGACAACGTGTACTTCGGCCGCGTTGAAGACGGCGTGCTGGAAAGCGAATTCTCCGGCAACCTGACCGAGGTCTGCCCGACCGGCGTGTTCACCGACAAGACCCACTCCGAGCGCTACAACCGCAAGTGGGACATGCAGTTTGCCCCAAGCATCTGCCACGGCTGCTCCAGCGGCTGCAACATCAGCCCGGGCGAGCGCTACGGCGAGCTGCGCCGGATCGAGAACCGCTTCAACGGTTCGGTCAACCAGTACTTCCTGTGCGACCGTGGCCGCTTCGGCTATGGCTACGTCAACCGCACCGACCGCCCACGCCAGCCACGCCTGGCCGATGGCACCAAGCTGGGCCTGGACGCGGCACTGGACAAGGCCGCCGACCTGCTGCGCGGCCGCACCATCGTAGGTATCGGCTCGCCCCGCGCCAGCCTGGAAAGCAACTACGGCCTGCGCGAACTGGTCGGTGCCGACTACTTCTACTCGGGTATGGAAGCCGGTGAGCTGGCCCGCGTACGTCTGGCCCTGGACGTGCTGAACAACAGCCCGCTGCCAGTGCCGACCCTACGCGACATCGAAGACCACGACGCGGTGTTCGTGCTCGGCGAAGACCTGACCCAGACCGCCGCCCGCGTTGCCCTGGCAGTGCGTCAAGCAACCAAAGGCAAGGCTGAAGCCATGGCCGAGGCCATGAAAGTGCAGCCTTGGCTCGACGCCGCTGTGAAGAACATCGGCCAGCACGCGCTGTACCCGCTGTTCATCGCCAGCCTGGCTGAAACCAAGCTGGACGACGTTGCCGAAGAATGCGTGCACGCCGCCCCCGCCGACCTGGCCCGCATCGGTTTCGCCGTGGCCCACGCCATCGACCCGAGCGCCCCGGCCGTTGCCGGCCTGGACGACGAAGCCCTGGCCCTGGCCAAGCGCATCGCCGACGCCCTGGTTGCCGCCAAGCGTCCGCTGGTGGTTGCCGGTACTTCGCTGGCCGACCCGGCGCTGATCGAGGCTGCCGCCAACATCGCCAAGGCCCTGAAGCTGCGCGAGAAAAACGGCTCGCTGAGCCTGGTGGTACCTGAGGCCAACAGCCTCGGCCTGGCCATGCTCGGTGGCGAGTCCGCCGATGCCGCGCTGGATGCGGTCATCAGCGGCAAGGCCGACGCCATCGTGGTGCTGGAAAACGACCTGTACACCCGCGTACCGGCCGCCAAGGTCGATGCCGCCCTGGCAGCTGCGAAGGTCGTGATCGTCGCCGACCACTCCAACACAGCCACCCTGGAGCGCGCCCACCTGGTGCTGCCGGCGGCGTCGTTCGCCGAAGGCGACGGTACCCTGGTCAGCCAGGAAGGCCGTGCCCAGCGCTTCTTCCAGGTGTTCGACCCGCAGTACCTGGACAGCAGCATCCTGGTCCACGAAGGCTGGCGCTGGATGCACGCCCTGCGTGCCACCCTGCTGAACAAGCCGGTCGACTGGACCCAGCTGGACCACGTCACCAGCGCCTGCGCCGAAGCTGCCCCGCAACTGGCCGGCATCGTCAACGCGGCGCCTTCTGCTGCGTTCCGCATCAAGGGCATGAAGCTGGCCCGTGAGCCGCTGCGCTACTCCGGCCGTACCGCGATGCGCGCCAACATCAGCGTGCACGAGCCACGCACCCCGCAGGACAAGGACACCGCGTTCGCCTTCTCCATGGAAGGCTACTCGGGCTCCGCCGAACCGCGCCAGCAGGTGCCGTTCGCCTGGTCGCCGGGCTGGAACTCGCCGCAAGCATGGAACAAGTTCCAGGACGAGGTCGGTGGCCACCTGCGTGCCGGTGACCCGGGCGTGCGCCTGATCGAATCGCAAGGCGATCGCCTGACCTGGTTCAACACCATTCCGGGCGCCTTCAACCCGGCCCGTGGCACCTGGACCGCAGTACCGTTCTTCCATCTGTTCGGCAGCGAAGAAAGCTCTTCGCGCGCTGCACCGGTTCAAGAGCGCATCCCTGCCGCCTACGTGGCACTGGCCAAGTCCGAGGCCGACCGCCTGGGCGTCAACGAAGGCGCGCTGCTGAGCCTGAACGTGGCCGGTGTGGCCCTGCGCCTGCCGCTGCGCATCAATGAAGAACTGGGCGCTGGCCTGGTCGCGCTGCCCAAAGGCCTGGCCGGCATCCCGCCGGCCATCTTCGGTGCATCCGTCGAAGGTCTGCAGGAGGCAGCACAATGAGCTGGTTCACCCCCGAAGTGATCGATGTGATCATCCAGGTCGTCAAGGCTATCGTGGTGCTGCTGGCCGTAGTGGTCTGCGGCGCCCTGCTCAGCTTCGTCGAGCGCCGCCTGCTGGGCTGGTGGCAGGACCGCTACGGTCCTAACCGCGTCGGCCCGTTCGGCATGTTCCAGATCGCCGCCGACATGCTGAAGATGTTCTTCAAGGAAGACTGGAACCCGCCCTTCGTCGACAAGATGATTTTCACCCTGGCGCCGGTCGTGGCCATGAGCGCGCTGCTGATCGGCTTCTCGATCATCCCGATCACGCCGGGCTGGGGCGTTGCCGACCTGAACATCGGCCTGCTGTTCTTCTTCGCCATGGCCGGCCTGTCGGTCTACGCCGTGCTGTTTGCCGGCTGGTCGTCGAACAACAAGTATGCCCTGCTGGGCAGCTTGCGCGCCTCGGCTCAGACCGTGTCGTACGAAGTGTTCCTGGGCCTGGCGCTGATGGGCGTGGTGGTGCAGGTGGGCTCGTTCAACATGCGCGACATCGTTGAATACCAGGCCCAGAACCTGTGGTTCATCATTCCGCAGTTCTTCGGCTTCTGCACCTTCTTCATCGCCGGCGTTGCCGTGACTCACCGTCACCCCTTCGACCAGCCAGAAGCGGAACAGGAACTGGCCGACGGCTACCACATCGAGTATGCCGGCATGAAATGGGGCATGTTCTTCGTCGGTGAGTACATCGGCATCATCCTCATCTCGGCGCTGCTGGTGACCCTGTTCTTCGGTGGCTGGCACGGCCCGTTCGGCATCCTGCCGCAAGTGCCGTTCCTGTGGTTCGCGCTGAAAACCGCGTTCTTCATCATGCTGTTCATCCTGCTGCGCGCCTCGATCCCGCGCCCACGCTATGACCAGGTGATGGACTTCAGCTGGAAGTTCTGCCTGCCGCTGACCCTGATCAATTTGCTGGTGACCGCTGCGATCGTGCTTTACAACACGCCAGCCGTCGCGGCCCAGTGAGGATTTGACCCATGTTCAAATATATCGGCGACATCGTTAAGGGCACCGGCACTCAGCTGCGCAGCCTGGCAATGGTGTTCTCCCACGGGTTCCGCAAGCGCGACACCCTGCAGTACCCCGAAGAACCCGTGTACCTGCCGCCGCGCTACCGCGGGCGCATCGTCCTTACCCGCGACCCCGACGGCGAGGAGCGCTGCGTAGCGTGCAACCTCTGCGCGGTGGCCTGCCCGGTCGGCTGCATCTCGCTGCAGAAGGCCGAGACCGAGGACGGCCGCTGGTACCCGGAGTTCTTCCGCATCAACTTCTCGCGCTGCATTTTCTGCGGCCTGTGCGAGGAGGCGTGCCCGACCACCGCAATCCAGCTGACTCCGGATTTCGAAATGGCCGAGTTCAAGCGTCAGGACCTGGTGTACGAGAAAGAAGATCTGCTGATCTCCGGCCCCGGCAAGAACCCTGACTACAACTTCTACCGTGTTGCGGGTATGGCGATCGCTGGCAAGCCGAAAGGCTCTGCGCAGAACGAAGCCGAGCCGATCAACGTGAAGAGCTTGCTCCCATAAGGACAGAAAGATGGAATTCGCTTTCTACTTCGCATCCGGGATCGCCGTGGTCTCCACCCTTCGGGTGGTCACTGGCACCAACCCCGTGCACGCCCTGCTCTACCTGATCATTTCGCTGATTTCCGTGGCAATGATCTTCTTCGCCCTGGGTGCGCCGTTCGCCGGCGCCCTGGAAGTGATCGCCTACGCCGGCGCCATCATGGTGCTGTTCGTCTTCGTGGTGATGATGCTCAACCTGGGGCCGGCCTCGGTCGCCCAGGAACGCGGCTGGCTCAAGCCCGGCATATGGGCAGGGCCGGTGATACTCGGCACCCTGCTGCTGCTTGAGCTGCTGTACGTGCTGTTCGTCACCCCGAGCGGGGCCGGCATCAGCGGCACCACCGTGGGCCCGAAAGAAGTGGGCATCAGCCTGTTCGGCCCGTACCTGCTGGTGGTCGAACTGGCCTCGATGCTGCTGCTCGCCGCAGCCGTCACCGCCTTCCACCTGGGCCGCAACGAGGCGAAGGAGTAAATCATGGGTGCTATCCCTCTCGAGCATGGTCTGGCGGTCGCCGGCATCCTGTTCTGCTTAGGTCTGGTTGGCCTGATGGTCCGCCGCAACATCCTCTTCGTGCTCATGAGCCTGGAAGTCATGATGAACGCCTCTGCCCTGGCGTTCGTCGTCGCCGGTGCCCGTTGGGTCCAGCCCGACGGCCAGGTGATGTTCATTCTGGTGATCAGCCTGGCAGCCGCCGAGGCCAGTATCGGCCTGGCGATCCTGCTGCAGCTGTATCGCCGCTTCCACACTCTCGACATCGATGCTGCCAGTGAGATGCGCGGATGAACCTTCTCTTCCTGACTTTCGTCTTCCCCCTGATCGGCTTTTTGCTGCTGTCGTTCTCGCGCGGGCGGTTCTCGGAGAACCTGTCCGCCCTGATCGGCGTCGGCTCGGTCGGCCTCTCGGCCGCCGTGGCGGCCTACGTCATCTGGCAATTCAATGTCGCCCCGCCTGAAGGCGGCGCGTACAGCCAGCTGTTGTGGCAGTGGATGTCGGTGGACGGCTTCGCGCCGAACTTCACCCTGTACCTGGACGGCCTGTCGGTCACCATGCTTGGCGTGGTCACCGGCGTAGGCTTCCTGATCCATCTGTTCGCCTCCTGGTACATGCGTGGCGAAGCCGGTTACTCGCGCTTCTTCTCGTACACCAACTTGTTCATCGCCAGCATGCTGTTCCTGATCCTGGGCGATAACCTGCTGTTCATCTACTTCGGCTGGGAAGGCGTGGGCCTGTGCTCTTACCTGTTGATCGGTTTCTACTACAGCAACCGCAACAACGGTAATGCAGCACTCAAGGCTTTCATCGTCACCCGTATCGGCGACGTGTTCCTGGCCATCGGCCTGTTCATCCTGTTCGTCCAGCTCGGCACCCTGAACGTGCAGGAGCTGCTGGTGCTGGCACCGCAGAAATTCCAGGCGGGCGACACCTGGATGGTCCTGGCAACCCTGATGCTGCTGGGTGGCGCGGTCGGTAAATCGGCCCAGCTGCCGCTGCAGACCTGGCTGGCCGATGCGATGGCAGGCCCTACCCCGGTTTCGGCACTGATCCACGCCGCCACCATGGTAACCGCAGGCGTATACCTGATCGCCCGTACCAACGGCCTGTTCCTGCTGGCCCCGGACATCCTGCACCTGGTCGGTGTGGTCGGTGGCGTGACCCTGGTGCTGGCCGGTTTCGCCGCGCTGGTGCAGACCGACATCAAACGTATCCTCGCCTACTCGACCATGAGCCAGATCGGCTACATGTTCCTGGCGCTGGGCGTGGGTGCCTGGGACGCGGCAATCTTCCACCTGATGACCCACGCCTTCTTCAAGGCCCTGCTGTTCCTTGCTTCGGGTGCGGTGATCGTTGCCTGCCACCACGAGCAGAACATCTTCAAGATGGGCGGCCTGTGGAAGAAACTGCCGCTGGCCTACGCCAGCTTCGTGGTCGGTGGTGCCGCCCTGGCCGCCCTGCCGATCCTGACCGTAGGCTTCTACTCCAAGGACGAGATCCTCTGGGAAGCCTTCGCCAGCGGCAATACCGGCCTGCTGTACGCCGGCCTGGTCGGTGCGTTCATGACCTCGCTGTACACCTTCCGCCTGATCTTCATCGCCTTCCACGGCGAAGCCAAGACCCAAGCCCACGCCGGCCACGGCATCAGCCACTGGCTGCCGCTGGGCGTGCTGATCGTGCTGTCGACCTTCGTCGGCGCCTGGATCCACCCACCGCTGGCAGGCGTGCTGCCTGAAAGCGCCGGCCATGCCGGCGGTGAAGCCAAGCACTCGCTGGAGATCGCCTCGGGCGCCATCGCCATCGCCGGTATCCTGCTGTCGGCCCTGCTGTTCCTGGGCAAGCGCCGCTTCGCCAGCGCCGTCGCCAACAGCAGCATCGGCCGCGTCCTTTCGGCCTGGTGGTTCGCCGCCTGGGGCTTCGACTGGATCTACGACAAGCTCTTCGTCAAACCTTACCTGCTGATCAGCCACATCCTGCGCAAGGATCCGGTTGACCGCAGCATCGGCCTGATCCCTCGGATGGCCCGTGGCGGCCACGTCGCCATGAGCAAGACCGAGACCGGCCAGCTGCGCTGGTACACCGCCTCGATCGCCGTCGGCGCCGTGCTGGTACTCGGCGCTGTGGTAGTGGCTGCGGTATGACTATGAATCTTGCGACTTTGCCAAAGGAAACCAACCCGTCATGATTTTGCCTTGGCTGATCCTGATCCCTTTCATCGGCGGCTTCCTGTGCTGGCTGGGTGAGCGCTTCGGCTCCACCCTGCCGCGCTGGATCGCGCTGCTGACCATGTCCCTGCTGCTCGGCATCGGCCTGTGGCTGTGGGGCACCGGCGACTACACCCTGGCCCCTGCACCGGGCGCCGAACCTGCCTGGGCACTCGAGTACAAAGTCGAGTGGATCAAGCGCTTCGGCATCAGCATCCACCTGGCCCTCGATGGCCTGTCGCTGCTGATGATCCTGCTCACCGGCCTGCTCGGTGTGCTCTCGGTGCTGTGCTCCTGGAAAGAAATCCAGCGCCACGTCGGCTTCTTCCACCTCAACCTGATGTGGATCCTGGGCGGCGTGGTCGGTGTATTCCTGGCCCTGGACCTGTTCCTGTTCTTCTTCTTCTGGGAAATGATGCTGGTGCCGATGTATTTCCTCATCGCGCTCTGGGGTCACAGCTCGGCAGACGGCAAGAAGACCCGGATCTACGCCGCCACCAAGTTCTTCATCTTCACTCAGGCCAGCGGCCTGATCATGCTGGTGGCGATCCTTGGCCTGGTGCTGGTCAACTACAACACCACCGGCGTGCTCACCTTCAACTACAGCGACCTGCTCAAGGCCGAACTGCCGGCTGGCGTCGAATACCTGCTGATGCTGGGCTTCTTCATCGCCTTCGCGGTCAAGCTGCCGGTGGTGCCGTTCCACTCCTGGCTGCCTGATGCGCACGCCCAGGCACCGACCGCAGGTTCCGTGGACCTGGCGGGCATCTTGCTGAAAACCGCGGCCTACGGCCTGCTGCGTTTCGCCCTGCCGCTGTTCCCAAACGCTTCGGCAGAGTTTGCCCCGATCGCCATGACCCTGGGCCTGATCGGTATCTTCTACGGTGCCTTCCTGGCCTTCGCGCAAACCGACATCAAGCGCCTGATCGCCTTCTCCAGCGTCTCGCACATGGGCTTCGTGCTGATCGGCATCTACTCCGGCAGCCAGCAGGCCCTGCAAGGCGCGGTGATCCAGATGCTGGCCCACGGCCTGTCGGCTGCCGCGCTGTTCATCCTGTCCGGCCAGCTGTACGAGCGCCTGCACACCCGTGACATGCGTCAGATGGGTGGCCTGTGGCACCGCATTGCCTACCTGCCCGCCATCAGCCTGTTCTTCGCCGCTGCATCGCTGGGCCTGCCAGGCACCGGCAACTTCGTCGGCGAGTTCCTGATCCTGATCGGCAGCTTCGCCAGCGTGCCGTGGATCACCGTGATCGCAACCACCGGCCTGGTCTTCGGCTCGGTCTACTCGCTGATCATGATCCACCGTGCCTACTTCGGCCCAAGCAAGAGCGACACCGTGCTGGCCGGCATGGACGGCCGCGAGCTGATCATGGTGCTGGGCCTTGCGGTGCTGCTGATCGTGCTTGGTGTGTACCCGCAGCCGTTCCTCGACACTTCTGCCGCCACCATGAGCGGTGTGCAGCAGTGGCTTGGCTCCGCTTTCACTCAACTCGCTTCGGCCCGGTAAGAGCGCTATGGAATTCACCACTCAACACTTCATCGCATTGGCGCCGATGCTGATCACCACCATCACCACGGTGGTGGTGATGCTGGCGATCGCCTGGAAGCGCAACCACTCGCAGACCTTCCTGTTGTCCACCGTGGGCCTGAACCTGGCCCTGCTGTCGATCCTGCCGGCGCTGAAGGTCGCGCCGCTGGCGGTCACTTCGCTAATCACCATCGACAAGTTCGCCTGCCTGTACATGGCCATCGTACTGGTGGCTACGCTGGCCTGCGTCACACTGGCTCACGCCTATCTCGGTGAAGGCTCCAAGGGCTTCCCCGGGAACCGTGAAGAACTCTACCTGCTGCTGCTGATGTCGGCCCTCGGTGGCCTAGTGCTGGTCAGTGCCAACCACCTGGCCGGCCTGTTCATCGGCCTGGAGCTGCTGTCGGTGCCGGTCTACGGCCTGGTGGCGTACGCCTTCTTCAACAAGCGTTCGCTGGAAGCCGGTATCAAGTACATGGTGCTGTCGGCCGCAGGCTCGGCCTTCCTGCTGTTCGGCATGGCCCTGCTGTATGCCGATGCCGGTAGCCTGAGCTTCGACCAGATCGGCAAAGCCCTGGCCGCCACCAGCATGCCAAGCCTGGTCGCTCAGCTGGGCCTGGGCATGATGCTGGTCGGCCTGGCCTTCAAGCTGTCGCTGGTACCTTTCCACCTGTGGACCCCGGACGTCTACGAAGGCGCCCCGGCCCCGGTCGCCGCGTTCCTGGCCACCGCGAGCAAGGTCGCGGTGTTCGCCGTGGTCGTACGCCTGTTCATGCTCTCCCCTGCTGCCAGCAGCGGCGTGCTGAGCACCGTTCTGGCGGTGATCGCGGTCGCCTCGATCCTGGTCGGTAACCTGCTGGCGCTGACCCAGAGCAACCTCAAGCGTCTGCTCGGTTACTCGTCCATCGCCCACTTCGGCTACCTGCTCATCGCCCTGATCGCCAGCAAGGGCCTGGCCATGGAAGCGATGGGCGTGTACCTGGTCACCTACGTGATCACCAGCCTGGGTGCGTTCGGTGTCATCACCCTGATGTCCTCGCCTTACGGCGGCCGTGACGCCGATGCCCTGTACGAGTACCGCGGCCTGTTCTGGCGCCGCCCGTACCTGACGGCAGTGCTGACCGTGATGATGTTGTCGCTGGCCGGTATCCCGCTGACCGCTGGCTTCATCGGCAAGTTCTACATCATCGCCACTGGCGTCGAGTCGCACCTGTGGTGGCTGGTCGGTGCCCTGGTGATCGGTAGCGCCATCGGCGTTTACTACTACCTGCGTGTGATGGTCACCCTGTACCTGGTCGAGCCGAACCTGCGCCGCCACGATGCGCCGCTGAAGTGGGAACAGCGCACTGGCGGCGTCATGCTGCTGGCCATTGCCATTCTCGCCTTCGTACTGGGTGTCTACCCGCAGCCGTTGCTGGAAATGGTCCAGCAGGCTGGCCTGCAACTGATCGGCTGATCGAACAGGCAATAGCAAACACCCCGCTCATGCGGGGTGTTTTTTTATCTGCGCTGCAAACCGTGCCGGCTACGCTACCGTTCCGCTTGCCTGCCTGACGCAACATCGTCACTGCGGCGCAGTGCCGTCCTGCGTAAATCACTGCTGGCCGATGGCAAGTACACATCCGGATTAGGCATTCCACTGGGTGACAGTTCATGGGTCATTTCGAACTCGGCCCTCACCGACCAACCACACGCCTCCGTGGTGCATTGCAAATAGGCCACTCTAAGGAAAATATGGCGACCTTCGCTGGTGCGTATGCGCATCCGGCTATGGCAGTGAGGGCAGACCAGTTTGTAAGTACTCACGGTAGATACCTGCTAAGGCCGAGCAATGGCAGAAGCTGTAAGGTTGATCGTCCATTTGTGTCAGTATTGCCTACTGTATAAGAAAGGCTTTTCATCAAACTGCTGTTCATGCCGATAAAGTTCCTCATATTGCAGGGTTATTATTCATAACGAGTAGTTTAAGCCCAGGGAATGTCATTAAACCAGCAATGGATATCTGTTATGAGTAGCCGTTTTTTCGCCTCGGTGCTGGCCCGCCTCAAGCAACTTACCCAGTCCGAAAGCGACGCTCAGCTGGCCCGAGCGCTTGGTATAAGCCCGCAAACACTGAGCAGCTGGAAGGTACGCGAGAGCATTCCATACTCATTATGCGTAGATATGGCCCGACAGCATGCCTGCTCGCTGGACTGGCTGCTGATGGGTGAGCGCGAGCGTACCTTGCACACAGGTGAAAGCTGGGAAGATGACATCCTCGAACGTTTGCGCAGCCTTTCATTCGCCGACCGCGAGGCCACGCTGCTGTACATCAAGGACAAACAGCGCATCCAGGAGCTGGAGAAGAAACTGGGTGCACTTGCCTACCGTGTGCCGGATACCTCCGAAGGCTAACTGCGACGGCGCCAACGCTGCACGATTTCACGAAGGTCCACCGAGTCCAGCCACACCATGACCTTGAGGCTGATCGGGACCACCACGACCGCCGCCACGAAAGCAGCCATGCCCCGGGAAAGCATGGGGGCCAAAGCTTGCAACAGCGGCTCGAACAGGTAGCCCACGCCAACGGTGAGAAGGGCCAGCAAGGCTTGCTTGCCCAACGTAAGCCGCTTGCGCGAAACGATGACCAGCCGATCACGTGCCGCGCTGACCAGTAAAGCGCCCAACACTGCACCGAAAAGCACCCGCCCGTCGCGCTCGAGCCACTCCACAACGCAGGACAGGGCACCATCAATCAATGCGACTTCATTCATGAGTGCCTCACTGCTCTGCAAGCATGCCGTAGCGAATGGCCTTGATCACGGCGGCGACCCGCGTGGATACATCGAATTTGCGCAGGATGTTGCCCACATGGAAATTTACCGTCGACTCCTGGCACTGCAGGATCCGACCGATTTCCCACGAACTCTTGCCATAGGCACACCACAGCAATACCTGCTGCTCTCTGGGGGTCAGGCGAATAGGCGTATCCGCATGGCTATCTTCGATCTGTTGCGTGTTGGCACTCATCACCGAACTCCAAAAAATCATCGCCAGTTCACGTCAGCTATCAGGCTGACGCGGTAGGACTCCACCTTACGAATCCCAAAACACGTGTTCCATTCATACGGTTTGTAAATCGCCGTCCTACACACCCGTCCTCAAATGGCTGCTTTCAATTAAGTGAAACTCTCCGTGCTCTGCACGGCGTTTCGCTCGTCACAACGCCGTTGCCTGCCCTTTTCACCTGGAGTTGTACGATGCGCCCCGTGTTGCCCCCCTCACCTTGCCTTGGCCTTGTGGCCCTTTTCACAGTCGCCCAGCACGCGTCAGCTGCACCTGCGGTCGAACTGGGCGAAGTGCTGATCAGTGACGAAGCACATAGCGAACTGGAAGACGCCCGCGCGCGCCTGCAGGCAGTACCCGGCGCCAGCAACCTGGTGGACATGCAGCGTGTGGGGCTAGGACGGGTGGCCAGCAACCAGGACGTGCTGGCCTACCAGCCTGGGGTGTTCGCACAGTCTGCAGGTAACGATGGCATCAAGCTGTCCATCCGCGGGTCAGGCATCAACCGTGCGCCCGGAGCCCACGGTTCAGGGGTGTACACGATGTTCGACGGCCTGCCGCTGACCGGCCCGGGCGGTACACCTTACGAGCTGTTCGAGCCGCTGTGGCTGAGCCGCGCCGAAGTGCTGAGAGGGGCCAACGGTTTCGATCAGGGCGCGCTGGCACTGGGTGGCGCAATCAACTATGTGACGCCTACCGGTTACGACGCCGCGCCATTGCAGGTGCGGTACGAGGCCGGCAGCCGCGGCTATCAGCACAGGCACGTCAGCTCGGGTCAGGTATTGGGCAACCTCGACTACTACGTGGCCCTCACCGATTCGGAATACGACGGCTACCAGGCGCACAGCAGCGGCAGCGCCAAAGGCATCGCCGCCAACGTGGGTTATCGTTTCAACCCCAACCTGGAAACGCGCTTCTACCTGCGCTACCGGGAAACCGAGAATGAGTTGGCCGGGCGCCTGACCAAGGACCAGATCAAGCACGACCCGCGTGCCGCAAACGCCGCCTACCTGGCGCGCGACGACAGCCGGCCGCAACCGGGCAGTACCTGGGTGGCCAACAAGACCACCTTCTACCTTGAGGACGATGCCCGGGTGGAAGCCGGGCTGGTGTACCACGACTTCCCCATGGACCTGCGCGAAGGCCCGATGCGCCTGAAGGTCGCCTACACCGATGTC
Source organism: Pseudomonas sp. SG-MS2 (assembly GCF_009933855.1). Lineage (NCBI taxonomy): Bacteria > Pseudomonadati > Pseudomonadota > Gammaproteobacteria > Pseudomonadales > Pseudomonadaceae > Pseudomonas > Pseudomonas sp. SG-MS2. The sequence goes on from NZ_MOMO01000257.1 coordinate 29,314, forward strand.
AGCGGCACCCTGAACTACATGCGCCGCGACACCTTGCTGGGCCATCAGAGCAACACCACCGTGGGCTGGCGAACCACCAAGCACCTGCCCAACAGCGGCGCCTCGCAGTTTGCCCGTACCACTGGCGACAACTTCGGCGCACGCAGCCGCGACTTCAGCTATCAGGGGTCGGATACTGTCCTGCATGTCGGCAACGATCTGGAACTGATCCCGGACCTGTGGCTGACCACTGGCCTGGCGATGATCTATACCCGCCGTGAAAGCGCAGTCACCTATCCGCAGAACGGTGGAAAGGTCAGCCAGCATGACTGGGACTACGCACCGCGCCTGGGCCTGCGCTACGACATCAACCCGCAACTGCAGGTGTATGGCAACCTGAGCCGGTCCGTCGAGCCACCCCACCCATGGTCACTGATCTGGAGCTCCACGGTCGCCACGCAGCCGATCGAACTGCAAAACCAGACAGCCACTACGCTGGAACTGGGCGCGCGCGGTGATTCGGCCCTGGGCCGCTGGGACCTGGCCTGGTACTACTCGCAAGTGCGCCATGAACTGTTGGCCGTTGAAATCGAGGCAGGCCTCCCGGCCAAGGAGGTCAATGCCAGCGCCACCGTGCACCAGGGCGTCGAAGCCGGCCTGGACAGCACCCTCTGGGAGCACCCTGGTACTGGCAAGCTCAGCTTGCGCCAGGCCTACACGTTCAGTGATTTCCACTACCGGGACGATGACACCTTCGGCGACAACCGCCTGCCTGGCATTCCCATGCATTACTACCAGGCCGAACTGCGCTACGACTGGCCAAGCGGCTTCCACGCCGGGGTCAACACGCAGATGGCGTCCAAGGTGCAAGTCGATTACGCCAACAGTTACCACGCCGATGCCTACGCCCTGCTCGGTGCGCGCCTGGGCTGGGACTCGCCGAAACAGGACTGGCAGACCTGGCTGGACCTGCGCAACCTGACCAACAAGCGCTATGCGGCGACGGTAACGCCGGGGTACGACGATGCAGGGCAAGACATTGCCCGGTCGACGCCAGGGGAAGGGTTTGGCGTATACGCCGGGGTTTCATACAGCTTGCGTTGAAACGCTGCAAGGGCTGCGTGGCAGCCCCTATTGAGGCAACTGCACCTGCGGCTTGGTCGCGGCGAAAATCCCCCAGCTCGACATGAACAGCGCCGCGATCAGCGGCCCGATCACAAACCCGTTGAGCCCGAATACGGCCAACCCACCCAAGGTGGACACCAGGATCATGTAGTCGGGCATACGCGTATCCTTGCCCACCAGGATCGGCCGCAGCAGGTTGTCCACCAGGCCAATCACCAGCACGCCAAACGCGGTCAGGATCACCCCTTGCAAGATCGCCCCGGTCAACAGGAAATACGCCGCCACCGGCGCCCAGACGATCCCCGCGCCCACTGCCGGCAGCAGTGACAGAAACGCCATCATCACCGCCCAGACCAGCGCGCTGGGAATATCCAGCACCCAGAAGATGAAACCACCCAAGGCGCCTTGGGTGATCGCCACCAGCACATTGCCCTTCACCGTGGCGCGCACCACACGGTTGAACTTCAACTGCAGGCGGCGCTTCTGGTGCTCTGGCAGCGGCACGGCCAGGCGTACCCGCCGCGCCACGTCCGCGCCCTCACGCAGAAAGAAGAACAACAGGTAAAGCATGATGCCGAAACTGATCAGAAACTCGAAGGTGCCCTGGCCGAAACTGAAGGCCTGGGTGGCCAGCATCTCGCTGCCCTGGGTGGCCCATTTGGTGATCTTGTCGCGCAGCCCCTCCAGGTTGCCCATGCCCATGCTGTCCAGGCTGTGCTGCATGAAAGGCGGCAGCATGTTCATGCCGCGCTCGACATAGCCGGCGATATCCAGTTGCCCGCTCTCGATCCGCTGGTAAAGGGTGGCGCCCTCCTGCACCAGCAAGGCGCTGGTGATGATCACTGGCAAAATGGCCACCAACAGGCAAATCAGCAAGGTGGTGGCCGCCGCCAGGTTACGCCGCCTGCCAAAGCGCATCAGCAGGTTTCGCTGCAGCGGCGCGAACAGGATGCCGAGGATCACCGCCCAGAAGATGGCGCCATAGTACGGCAGCAGGATCCAGCCGAAGGCAATGGTCACCAGCGCCAGCAATACTGCCAGGGCCTTGTTCTGCAAAGCGGTTTGGTTCATGGCGGTTCCTCTTGAGTGCTGGACATTAGTGCACACCAATTTGGTAAAAGTGCCATGCCCACCTTGATTCAAATCAATACGCGCAACGCAGGCCGGCCTTAGCATCCGCGCCTTTGCCCCGGTGCGCACATGAACATCCCCGCCAAGCCTGAACTGCTGGCCCCTGCCGGCACCCTCAAGACCATGCGCTATGCATTCGCCTACGGCGCCGACGCGGTCTACGCCGGCCAGCCCCGCTACAGCCTGCGGGTGCGCAACAACGAATTCGACCATGCCAACCTGGCGCTGGGCATCCAGGAGGCCCATGCACAGGGCAAGCGCTTCTACGTGGTGGTGAACATCGCGCCGCACAACGCCAAGCTCAAGACCTTTCTCAAGGACCTGGCGCCGGTGATCGACATGGCGCCCGATGCGCTGATCATGTCCGACCCCGGCCTGATCATGCTGGTGCGCCAGCACTTCCCGCAGATGCCTGTGCACCTCTCAGTACAGGCCAATACGGTCAACTGGGCCAGCGTGCAGTTCTGGCAGCAACTTGGCCTGAGCCGGGTGATCCTGTCGCGGGAGCTGTCGCTCGAAGAGATCGGCGAAATCCGCCAGCACGTGCCTGACATGGAACTGGAAGTGTTCGTCCATGGCGCCCTGTGCATGGCGTACTCTGGGCGCTGCCTGCTGTCGGGTTACCTCAACAAGCGTGATGCCAACCAGGGCACCTGTACCAACGCCTGCCGCTGGAAGTACAACGCGACTCCCGCTACCGAAAACGCTGCCGGCGACATCGTGCGAGAGGTCGAGCCGACGCTGGGCCTGGGCGCACCGACCGATCAGGTGTTCCTGCTGCACGAAAGCAATCGCCCAGGTACCGAGATGCCCGCCTTCGAGGATGAACACGGCACTTACATCATGAATGCCAAGGACCTGCGCGCCATCCAGCACGTCGAGCGGCTGGCGGCCATGGGCGTGCACTCCTTGAAGATCGAGGGCCGCACCAAGTCGCACTTCTACTGCGCCCGTGCGGTGCAGTCGTACCGCCAGGCCATAGACGATGCCGCTGCCGGGCGCCCCTTCGACAGGGCCCTGATGGACAACCTCGAATCGCTGGCCCAACGTGGCTACACCGAGGGTTTCCTGCGCCGCCATGTGCATGACGAATACCAGAACTACCAGCGGGGCAATTCGCTATCCGAGCGCCAGCAGTTCGTCGGCGAACTGACCGGTGCACGGGTGGACGGCCTGGCCGAGGTCAAGGTGAAGAACCGCTTCGCAGTAGGCGATCATCTGGAGCTGATGACCCCGCGCGGCAACTATCATTTCGACCTGCACAACCTGTACGGTCGCCACCAGCAGGCCATCGACGTGGCGCCCGGGGACGGCCATGTGGTCTACCTGCCGATCCCGGAGCAGGTAGCGCTGGAATACGGCTTGCTGATGCGCGACCTGTGCCAGGACGAACTGGCTGACAAAGGTGTAATGTCCAGTTCAGCCAGCTGACAGTTGCTGGCCGATAGCATGCCAGCGCACATCGCGCCTGCAAGCCGCCTGCGCTATCCTGCAGCTCATTTGCATGGTGGGCGGGGCGCCTGCCTACCCATAGGAGTCGTTCGACCATGCTGCATAAACACCGGATCGCGCTCGGCCTGCTGGCCATCACCGGCCTGGCACAGGCTGGCGAGACCATCGACGTCTACCGCGACCCCAACTGTGGCTGCTGCAAGGCCTGGATCAGCCACCTTCGTGACAATGGCTTTACCGTCAACGACCACGTCGAGCCGAACATGAGCGCCGTCAAGCAGCGGCTCGGCGTGGCGCCGCGGCTGGCTTCATGCCACACCGGGGTGATCGACGGCAAGTTCGTCGAAGGCCACGTCCCGGCCGAGCAGGTGCGCCTGCTGGCCAAGCGCAACGACCTCAAGGGCCTGGCCGTGCCAGGCATGCCGGTGGGTTCGCCAGGCATGGAAATGGGTGATCGCAAGGACGCCTATCAAGTCATCGGGGTAACCCGGGATGGCCAGGACACCGTAGTCGCCAACTACTGATGCTGAGCCTCTGGGCGCTGTTTCTCAGCGCCTTTGGCGCCGCCACACTGCTGCCGCTGCAATCGGAGGCGGTACTGGTGGGCCTGCTGCTGCGTCAACCCGACGCCTGGCTGACCCTGTTGCTGGTCGCCACCCTGGGCAACGTGCTCGGTTCGGTGGTCAACTGGTTGCTGGGCCGGGCCATCGAACACCTGCGCGACAAGCGCTGGTTCCCGTTCAGCGCCCGTCAACTCGAACGCGCCCAGCAACGCTATCAGCGCTGGGGGCAATGGTCGTTGCTGCTGAGCTGGATGCCAGTGATCGGCGACCCGTTGACCCTGATTGCCGGGATCATGCGTGAGCCGTTCTGGCGTTTCGTGCTGCTGGTCACGCTGGCAAAGGGCGGGCGTTACATGGTCGTAGCCGTGATTACCCTGGGTTGGTTTCATGCCTGGTAACACCTTTAACGTTTAAGGTGCCTGCGCGGCTGCTACAGTCGCCAATTCCTACATGGTCCTACACGGAGTGCCCCCATGCTACGCGCAACCGCCCTGGCCTTGGCCTGCCTCATCGGCGCCCCCGCCATCGCCGCCGAATCACCCACCTACGGCAAGCAGCTCGAAGGCTTCAGCTACCCGCACCCCCTCAAGCATTTCGACTTCCAGTCCCAGGGGCAGAGCCTGCAGATGGGCTACATGGACGTGCCTGCCAAAGGCCAGGCCAACGGCCATAGCGTGGTGCTGATGCATGGCAAGAACTTCTGCGCCGCCACCTGGGAAACCACCATCGATGCGTTGAGCCAGGCCGGCTACCGAGTCATCGCGCCCGACCAGGTCGGCTTCTGCACTTCAAGCAAGCCAGGGTATTACCAATACAGCTTCCATCAGTTGGCCAGCAACACCCATGCCCTGCTGGAGCAGCTGGGCGTCAAGCAAGCGATCATCCTCGGCCATTCCACCGGCGGCATGCTCGCCACCCGTTACGCGTTGATGTACCCACAACAGGTCGAGCGCCTGGCCATGGTCAACCCGATCGGCCTGGAAGACTGGAAGGCCCTCGGCGTGCCCTACCGCACGGTGGACCAGTGGTATGCCCGCGAACTCAAGCTCGATGCCGACGGCGTACGTGAATACGAGCGCAAGACCTATTACGCCGGGCGCTGGAAACCTGAGTACGAGCGTTGGGTACAGATGCTGGCGGGGCTGAACAAGGGCCCTGGGCATGAAGCCGTGGCGTGGAACTCGGCACTGATCTACGACATGATCTTCACCCAGCCGGTGTACCACGAGTTCAAAGACTTGAAGATGCCAACCCTGCTGCTGATCGGCGACCAGGACAGCACGGCCATTGGCAGTGACATCGCACCGCCAGAGGTCAAGGCGCGGCTGGGCAAGTACAAGGAGCTGGGGCCGCACGTGGCCGAGCTGATTCCACAAGGCGAGCTGGTGACCTTCGAGGGCATGGGGCACGCGCCGCAGATCGAGGAGCCACGGCGCTTCAACAACACCCTGATCGAGTGGCTTGGGCGCTGAGGATATGATGGGGCGCATTGGGTGTCGGGGGCTGCCGGGGGCATGCCACGGGCATTTGCTGCGCCCTTTGGATTGAACGCAGCCGTCGCGGCGCATCGCGGCCCCCCCCCCCGCATTTGTTGCAGCGTGCCACTGATGATAGGCGATGGTTACCATGCCTTGCCTGGTGGGTGCGATTCATCGACTGGCGCAATGAAAATTCCCTGCTAAATTTTCATGAAAATAATCATAAAAAATTTCATGAGGCCAAGGCATGTTCAAGCAATCCGCACAGCACGTCGCCAGTTATTACGCCCGCACCTACCCTGCCAGCATTCCCCTGCGCCCTACCCTGCAAGGCCGGCACGACACCGACGTGATCATCATCGGCGCCGGCTTCAGCGGCCTGCACACTGCCCTGCGCCTGGCCCTGGCGGGTAAGCGTGTGACCCTGCTGGAAGCCAGCCGGGTGGCCTGGGCCGCATCCGGTCGCAATGGGGGCCAGGCGCTGCTGGGCTGGTCGTGCGACATGCCGCCCATCGAGAAAGCCTTGGGCGTGGAACGCAGCCGACGCCTGTGGGACAGCATGTGCTGGGCTGCCGACGAAATGCGTGAACTGCCGCAGCGGCACGGCTTCGATATCGATTACCGGGCCGGTAGCCTCTGGACCTCGGTGCTGCCACGCCGGGTGAAAATGCTGGAACAAGCCCTGCTTGATGCCGAACAGAAATGGGGCTACCAGGCCCTGCGCCTTATCGGCCGTGACGAGTTGCCCCAGTGGATCGACAGCCCGCGCTACCAGGCTGCCCTGTACGACGCCAAGGGCGCGCACCTCAACCCGCTGAAACTGGCCCAAGGCCTGGCCAGCGCGATCGAGGCTGCCGGCGGGCAGATCTTCGAGCAAAGCCAGGTACTCGACTACCAGCAGAGCGCCAATGGCTACATCGCCCGCACCGACCATGGCGAAGTGCACGGTGAGGTGCTGGTGCTGGCCTGCAACGCCTACATCGACCGCCTTGACCGCAACCTGTCGCGCCGGCTGCTGCCGGTGGGCTCCTATCAAGTGGCCACCACGCCACTGGACGCGGATTTCGCCCGGTCGCTGCTACCACGCAACAGTTGCGTGATCGACAACCAGTTCGTACCGGACTATTTCCGCCTCACCCCGGACCACCGCCTGCTGTTCGGCGGCGGCTGCACCTACCTGGGCGGCATTCCCAAGGACGTGGCCAGCGCCACCCGCCCCTACCTTGAGCGTGTGTTCCCACAACTGGCGGGCGTTGCCATCGACTATGCCTGGGGCGGGCATATCGACTGCAGCATCCAGCGCACCCCGGACATCGGCCGCGACGGCCAGCGCTACTGGCTGCAGGGCTTTTCCGGCCATGGCGTGCTGCCAACCCTGGCAGCGGCGCGCGCGGTCAGCGACGCGATCCTGGGCGACGACGACCTGCTGGCGTTGTACCAGGGCATCGACAATGGCCGTTTCCCGGGCGGTGACCTGTTGGCTGCCCCGCTGGAGGCCGCAGCCAAGGCCTGGTACCGGATGCGCGATCATGTCTGAAGACGCCCAGGGCCTGGCCCTGCTGATTCGTGGCCTGCGCAAGCACCGCGGGCTGACCCTCGGCGAGTTGGCGATCAAGGTCAAGCGTTCGCTGGGCTTTCTGTCCCAGGTCGAGCGCGGCCTGTCGCAGCCGACCGTGGCCGACCTCACTGCGATCAGCGAAGCGCTACACGTACCCACCACCTATTTCTACCAGGCCAGCCAGCCGCGCGAACTCGACTGGGTCACCCGCCCCGGTGAACGGCGCACGATCTACTACGCCGAAGGCATCAGCGATGTGCTGGTCTCGCCGACCCTCAACGGCAGCTTTGCGATGCTCGAAAGCCACCTGGCACCCGGCGCCAGCAGTGGCGAGGGGCACCTGGACGACAGCGCCGAGCAAGGCGGTTTCGTTCTCGAAGGCGCGCTGACCCTGTGGCTGGATGGCCACCCGGACGCCGTCACACTCGGCCCCAACGACAGCTTCCAGCTCCCTGCGCACAGCCATTTCCGCTACGCCAACCTGACTGACCAGACGACCCGTGTCCTCTGGGTCTTCCGATGAGAGCACAGCATGACAACGACAACGACAGGCTTTGCCGATCTGCTCAGCGAAGTACGTGCCTTCCGCGCCCGTTACCCCAATGTGCGCCACGTCGACCTGCTGAGCCTGGACATCCCCGGGCATTTCTACGGCAAACGCTACCCCATCGACATGCTCGAAAAGGTTGCCGCCGGCAGCCCGCTGAAACTGCCGCAGAACTGCGTGCTGCTGGGCGTGCAAGGCGGGCTGTTCCCGATTGGCGACTACTGCTTCAACGACGGCGACCCGGACGCCCTGCGGCGCCTGGTGCCCGGCACACTCAAGCCAGTCAGCTGGGAGCGCGAACCGCTGGGCCAGATGCTGATCAGCTCCGACGGCACCGCCTCACCCATCGAGTTCGAGCCCAGGGAGGTGCTCGCCCGCGTGCTGCAGCGCCTGGAACGGCGCGGCATTCGCCCGGTGGTGGCGTTCGAGCTGGAGTTCTACCTGTTCGACCGGGCACTCAAGCAGGGGCTGCCGCAGTTCCCCCACGACCCGTTCAGCGATGACGCGGACGACCAGCCCAACATGCACATCGAACGGCTGTCGCGGTTCAGCGACGTGCTGCGCGACATGGTCGAAACCGCCAACGCGCAAGGGGTCGACGCCAACGTCATCACCGCCGAGCTCGGCCCTGGCCAGTTCGAGATCAACTTCGGCCACTGCGACGACGGCCTGCGTGCCGCCGACTGGGCCGCCCTGTTCTGCCGCAGCACGCGTGGCGTGGCGCTCAAGCACGGGCTGCGCGCCTCGTTCATGAGTAAACCCTACCTGCAGGCGCCAGGCAGCGGCATGCACGTGCATGTCAGCCTGTACGACAAGGCCGGCAACAACCTGCTGGCGGCCGACCAGCAGCGCCCGCTACGCCATGCAGTGGCCGGTTGCCTGGCCTTGCTGCCGCACTGCATGCCGATATTCGCCGCCAACCACAATGCGTTTCGCCGGTACGGCGCCATGGTCAATGCCGCCAGCCGCGCCAGCTGGGGCTTCGAGGACCGTGATGCGTGCATCCGCATCCCCGAGTCGGATGCTTGCAATGTGCGTATCGAGCACCGCCTGGCGGGGGCAGATGCCAACCCGTATCTGGTGCTAGCGGCCATCTTGTGCGGTATGGAGCACGGGCTGGATGCCGCGCTGGAGCCAATTGCGCCGCTCAATGACGATCGCGCCAGCGGGGTCGACTTTCCCAAGGACATGCCCAGCGCAGTCGCAGCCATGCGTGGGCACCCGGCCGTAAATGAAGGGCTGGGGGAAGAGTTCGTGATGGTGTATTGCGAGAACAAGCGCCAGGACCACCTGGCGTTCATGCAGGAGGTGAGTGCCCGCGAGTACCGGTGGTTCCTTTGAAACAGATACTGGCCTCATCGCCGGCTTGCCGGCGAAGAGGCCGGTACTGACAAGACAGAAAACTCTCCTATTCTGAATAGCTCACTCGGCAATCCCCCTGCACAGAGGAGACACGACCATGAGCTACGTCACCACGAAGGATGGCGTTCAGATCTTCTACAAGGACTGGGGCCCGCGCGATGCGCCGGTCATCCACTTCCACCATGGCTGGCCGCTCAGCGCAGACGACTGGGACGCGCAGCTGTTGTTCTTCCTTGGCCAAGGTTTTCGAGTGGTCGCCCACGACCGCCGTGGCCACGGCCGCTCCAGCCAGGTATGGGACGGCCATGACATGGACCACTACGCTGATGACGTGGCCGCCGTGGTCGAGCACCTGGGTATTCAGGGTGCGGTGCATGTCGGTCACTCCACCGGAGGCGGCGAAGTGGTGCGCTACATGGCCCGCTACCCAGGCGACAAGGTGGCCAAAGCGGTGCTGATCGCCGCCGTGCCGCCCTTGATGGTGCAAACGCCAGACAACCCCGGCGGCTTGCCCAAGTCGGTTTTCGACGGGTTCCAGGCACAGGTGGCGAGTAACCGGGCACAGTTTTACCGCGATGTGCCGACCGGCCCGTTCTATGGCTATAACCGGCCCGGTGCCGAGCCGGCCGAGGGGGTCATTGCCAATTGGTGGCGCCAAGGCATGATCGGCAGCGCCAAAGCGCACTACGACGGGATCGTGGCGTTTTCCCAGACTGACTTCACCGAAGACCTGAAGAAGATCCAGCAGCCCGTGCTGGTGATGCATGGTGATGATGACCAGATCGTTCCCTATGAAAATTCCGGCCCGCTGTCGGCCAAGCTGCTGCCCAATGGCACATTGAAGACCTACAAGGGCTTCCCGCACGGTATGCCGACAACCCATGCCGATGTGATCAATGCGGATTTGCTGGCCTTTATCCAGAGCTGATTCGGTTACCTGAATCGGCTCTGCCGTCGGCGGCCGGCCCCCATAGCTACAGCGCTGGCCTTGAAAGGTGTGACGTATCTGGGGGGGGCTAGCTTGCTCCGCGAGAAGCCACAACTCACATTTTTGCCAGTTGTAGTAACCCTCTGGTTGGCGGATCTTCAAAGTACACACCAGGGTGTGTACGAGAAGTCGCCGAGCGGCGATTAGGCCTTTTTCTATTGATGGAACGAAAGGAAGACCTATGGGATACCTACGTAGAAATAGCTTCTTGATCTTCTTGGATTCAGACGCGCCCACGGAGATTAAGACGCATAGCCCGCATGAGATCGCGGAGATCGAGGCCAAGCACAATGAGGCCAAACAGGAGCATATCGAAAGCCTGATCAAACAGTGGGGGCAGGAGGACGAGGAACGCTTACGCAAGATCGTACAAAGTGTTCAGGAGGTCGGTACGGATCAGACGGCCCTCAAGAACTACATTAGCACCACCTTCCGATCCACGAACGAGAAGCACTGGCGTGACTTCGCTTGGGCGGTGCACGAGATTGTGATCTCCAAGGCCACACTCCCGGACAACCGGTATGTCCCCTCGCGCACCTCCGGGAGCACCGTGCGGTTCCGGCCCGACGGTTACCTGGGAGTCAACGTTGCGCTCGCCGGCACTCGGTATGACAAAAAAAAGGAGCAGTATGTAGCGGACGGCTCCTCGCAAGCGAGCCTGTGGGTCAAAGTCGTCGAAGGCTGGGCCAAGGACGGCAACTGGGGCGGGTACCTCCAGATCAGCTGTAGCACTGAAAAGGACAAGTACATCGACTCCAGCAGCGGGTGGGTCAAGCCGGTAGCCTCCAAGCAGGATAAGGTTACGTTCTACGATATGGGCAACTACTACGAGATCTGGCAGAAGGACCGGGAATCGGGTCGACCGCTGACAGTAGAGGGCGATTGCTTGCGCTTCTCCGATGGGGCAACCCCCGGGAAGTGGAACCTACAAGACTCAACCTGGGACTGAGCAACACGGAGTGCCTGTCAAACCATAAACAGGGTGGAATGTTGCTCGGTACAGCACTGGCATCGAGCAACATTCGCCTGGCAAGGACAGTGCGAAGGCAATCGCCGTCGAAGCGACACTTCCGCCAGCGACTGTGGCGCTACCGCATGCGCCAGAGCATGAGCCGACGAGGCAGTTGCAGGGATAATGCGCCGATGGAACGTGTATTTCGCAGCCTTGACCACCAAGGCTACATGACCGGCCAGCAGCCTCAGCGAGACACTAGCCAGTATCTGATGAACCACTACAACTGGATCCGCCCCATCAGTTCAATGATGGACTGGCGCCTGCTTAAGCTGAAGAAAAACTCAAAACTGTGTCCGGGATCAATTGAGCATTACAAGTCGCCTTCCTCGGGCATTAGTATATAGGCCTTAGCGCGGCCCTCTGCTGCGTCACCCTTCCAATCTGCCAGACGCCCATGCCCTTCGAACTCACCGTAGAACCACTCACCCTGCTGATCCTCGCCCTGGTCGCCTTCGTCGCCGGGTTCATCGACGCCATCGCCGGTGGGGGTGGCCTGCTCACCACCCCGGCACTGCTCACCGCCGGCATGCCGCCACACCTGGTGCTGGGCACCAACAAGCTCAGCTCGACCTTCGGCTCGGCCACCGCCGGTTTCACCTACTACAAACGCAAGCTGTTCCACCCGGCGCAATGGCGCCCGGCCTTGTTCGCCACCCTGGTCGGCGCGCTGATCGGCGCGGTCGTCGCCCACTACATGCCGGCCGAATGGCTGAACAAGATGCTGCCGGTGATCGTCTTCGCCTGCGGCATCTACCTGCTGTTCGGGGGTACGCCCAAAGCGCCGCTGGATGCCGATGCGCCGATCAAGAAGAAGTGGCAGTTCCCGCAGGGCTTCACTCTGGGCTTCTACGATGGCGTGGCCGGGCCTGGCACCGGTGCTTTCTGGACCGTGAGCACCCTGCTGCTCTACCCCATCGACCTGGTCCGCGCCAGCGGCGTGGCGCGCAGCATGAACTTCGTCAGCAACATCGCGGCGCTGACGGTGTTCATCATTTCCGGGCAGGTGGATTACGTCGTCGGCCTGTGCATGGGCCTTTCGGTGATGGTGGGTGCGTTCTTCGGCGCACGCACGGCAATCAGCGGCGGCAGCAAGTTCATCCGCCCGGTGTTCATCACCGTGGTACTGGCGCTGACCGTGCGCCTAGCGTGGCAACACTGGTTCGGGCAGGCCTGAACGCTTGGCGACATACAGATCGATCAGGTACCGGGCGATCGAGCGCCCGGCTGGCAGCGGTGGCAGGTCGTGCACGTTGAACCACCTGGCGTCTTCGATCTCGTCCGGCTGCATGACGATCTCGCCGCCGGCATACTCGGCGTGGAAGCCTAGCATCATCGAATGCGGGAACGGCCAGCACTGGCTGCCCACGTACTGGATGTTGCGCACCTCCACCGCCACTTCTTCGCGCACTTCGCGCACCAGGCAGTCCTCGGCCGATTCGCCTGGTTCGGCAAAGCCTGCAAGGGTGCTGTAAACGCCGGTGACGAAGCGCGGCGACCGGGCCAGCAGGATTTCGTCGCCACGGGTCACCAGCACGATCATGCTCGGCGAAATGCGTGGGTAGCTGCGCAGGTCGCAGGGCTGGCAGTACATCGCCCGCTCCCAGCGGATCTGCGTCATCGGTTGGCCGCAGCTGCCACAGAAACGGTGCTCACGCGCCCAGGTGCCGATCTGCGCGGCATAGCCCAGCACTTTATAAAGATCGAAATCACCTTCGAGCATGAATGCCCGCAAGCCGCGCCAGCCGCAACCGGGCACCTCGGCGGCGCTGCGCAGCTCCAGCAGGAACACCGGCTCGCCGTCGAAATGGCCGATGCCGTGCTCGGCGAGCACATCCAGGTCCTGGCGCTTGAGCCAGTCGCGGGGGAACAGCGCGCCATTGGCGTCCACCAAAAACCCTTCCGGGCTGCGGGCGACGGCCCAGCCGCCGGTGATCTGCGGGTCGAGTACTGCGCTAGTCCAGTGTGCTGACATGTCGGGGTTCCTTTACTGCGTCCCCCGGCCCGGTCAGTCGGCGAACGTCGGTTTCTGTTTGCTCATGTGCGCCGCCACAGCCACGCGCAGGTCTTCGGACTGCAGCATGGCGGCGTTCCAGGTGGCGATGTACTCCAGGCCATCGTCGATGCGATGGTCACGCATGTAGCTGAGCATCTCCTTGGTGCCCGCCACAGCGATCGGTGATTTTGCGGCAATCTCGCGGGCAATGGCAAAGACCCCGTCGAGCAATGCAGCATGATCATCATAGACCCGGTTGACCAGGCCGATGCGCAGCGCCTCGTCGGCCGCAACGTTACGCCCGGTGAAGGCCAGCTCGCGCATGATGCCGTCGCCGATGATACGTGGCAAACGTTGCAGGGTGCCGACGTCTGCGGCCATGCCCATGTCGATTTCCTTGATCGAGAACTGCGCGTCCGTGCTGCAATAACGCATGTCGCAGGCCGACACCAGGTCGATGGCACCGCCAATGCAGTAGCCCTGGATGGCCGCCAGCACGGGCTTGCGGCAGTTGTCCACGGCATTGAAGGAGGCCTGCAGGCGCAGGATGGTGCGGCGCAGCAGGCGCGCGTTGCGGCCAACGTCCTTGCCCATCTGGCCGGCCAGCGAGGCCAGCATCATCAAGTCGATACCCGAGGAAAAATGCTTGCCCGCGCCGCTGATGACCACGGCGCGCACCGCATCGGTGTCGTCGACCCACTGGAAGATATCGACGATCTCTTCCCAGAAGGCAGCATTCATGGCGTTGATCTTCTCAGGGCGGTTGATCTGCACATGGGCGATATTGTCAGTCAGTTCGACCTTGAATGCGCTGTACTCGGTCACGGGCTGCACTCCTGCGGGGATAAAGGTTCACTGCGCGGATGTTAACCCAGCTTGGTTGCCGTACTTGTGCCAAAAGCGGGACTTGCCCGGGTTGCTCAGGCGCCTGGCGACAGCGGTTTGCCCTGCACAAAAAAACCCATACAACTTTTGCCCCGCACACGCATCGAAACACAGGTAAGCTCTTCATCCCTTCCCAAGAGGTTTGCCATGGCGATGCGTACAGCCCTGATTGTTTCCTGCATGACACTGGCCCTGGCGGGCTGCGCCGGTTCGAGCGATGAGCATCGTGCGCCACCGGCCACACAGCAGGTCGACCTGCAGCGTTACCAGGGCACCTGGTACGAGCAGGCGCGCTTGCCGATGTTCTTCCAGCGCAACTGCGTGCAGTCCGAAGCCAACTATGGCTTGCGCGAAGACGGTCGCATCGATGTGACCAACCGCTGCAAGGAAAAGGACGGCCAATGGAACGAGGCCAAGGGCGTCGCCGAGACGCAGCAGCCGGGCAAGACCGACAAGCTGTGGGTCACCTTCGACAACTGGTTCAGCCGCCTGGCGCCAGGCTTGACCAAGGGCGAATACTGGGTGCTGTATCACGACAAGGACTATCGCGTAGCGCTGGTCGGGCACCCCAACCGCGAGTACCTGTGGCTGCTGTCGCGCACCCCGGTCATCAACGACCAGACCCGCGAGCAGATGCTGACCATTGCCCAGAAACAGGGCTATGACACCAGCGAGCTGATCTGGCGGCAGGGCGATGATGCAGTAAAACCCTGATTCATCGACGCCCTGGTTCGTTCGGGCCAGGGTGAGCGCCTGATCAAACTTGGAGTCAGTCATTGGACCTGCTGTTTCTGGGCACCTCGGCCGGGGTGCCCACCAAGGCGCGCAACGTCAGCGCCACCGCCGTGATCGAAGCCAGCGGCAGCCACTGGTACCTGGTCGATTGCGGCGAAGGTACCCAGCATCAACTGCTGCATACCCCATTGTCGGTCCGCGACCTGCGCGCCATCTTCATTACCCATGTGCACGGCGACCATTGCTTCGGCCTGCCGGGCCTGCTGGCCAGCGCCGGCATGAGCGGGCGCACGGCGCCGCTGGACCTGGTGCTGCCGGCCGCCTTGCACGACTGGGTGCGCCTGAGCCTGGCCGCCAGTGATTCCTTCCTGGCGTTCGAACTGCGGTTGCTGGCGGTCGAGCAACTGGGCGAATGGCGCAGCGATACCCTTGCCGTCAGCACCGTACAGCTGTCGCACCGGGTGCCCAGCGTTGCTTTCGTGTTCACCGAGCTGAACCCCGAGCCGCGCCTTGACGTGCAGCGCCTGGCTGCCGAAGGTATCCCGCGCGGTCCGCTGTGGGGCGACCTTGCCAAGGGCCTGACGGTAGAGCACGCGGGGCGAATGCTGCATGGTCGCGACTACCTGCGCGCCTCGCGGCCGGCACGGCGGGTGATCGTCTGCGGCGACAATGACAACCCCGACCTCTTGGCCGAGGCGGCAAAAGACGTTGATGTACTGGTGCACGAAGCGACATTCACACAACCGATCATCGCCCGCACAGGTGTCAGCTTCGGCCACAGCAGTGCGGCAGCGGTGGCGCGCTTTGCCGAAACGGCCGGTGTGCGCAACCTGGTGCTGACGCACTTCAGTGCCCGCTATCAGCCGGACCCACGGCGCAGCCCATGCATCGACGAGGTAAGGGAAGAGGCGCAGGCCCATTACAGCGGCAACCTGACCCTGGCCCAGGACCTGCAGCGTTACCACATCGGGCGCGACGGGTGCCTGGGCCGCGTTACGGGTACCTAGCAAATCCCAATCGACATGATCGCGCTGTTCTCCATCGGTTTTGTGATCTGCGGGCCGGCGATGGGACGCTCAGGCATCAAGCCGCCAACCGCCCGCTGGCGATCGCCTCCGACGCCGCCAGCATGGCCCGCAGCAGCACCGCACAGCCCGCTGCCAGGTCTTGCGGGGTGGCGTTCTCGATTTCGTTGTGGCTGATGCCGTTTTCACAAGGCACGAAGATCATCCCCGCCGGCCCCAACTCGGCCAGGAAGATCGCGTCATGCCCTGCCCCGCTGACGATATCCATGTGCGGCAGGCCCAAGGTCTGCGCAGCATCGCGCACGGCATCGACGCAACTGCGGTCAAAGTACAGCGCTGGGAAGTCGGCCGTGGGGACCAGTTCATGGCTCAGCCCGTGCTTGTCACAGGTGGCCTCTATCACTGCCCGCACGTCGGCGATCATCGCGTCCAGCCGCTCACCTTCGAGGTGACGAAAGTCCAGGGTCATGCGCACTTCCCCCGGAATCACGTTGCGTGAACCGGGGTAGGCCTGCAGGCAACCGACCGTGCCACAGGCATGCGGTTGATGGCCCAGCGCCGCCCGGTTGACCGCCTCCACCACCGCCGCAGCGCCGACCAGTGCATCCTTGCGCAGGTGCATCGGCGTAGGGCCGGCATGGGCTTCAACGCCGCGCAAGGTCAGGTCGAACCACTTCTGCCCCAGCGCCCCAAGCACCACACCGATGGTCTTGGCCTGGTCTTCAAGGATCGGTCCCTGCTCGATATGGGCTTCGAAATACGCGCCTACCGGGTGGCCAAGCACTGCCCGCTGGCCGGCGTAGCCGATGGCAGTCAACGCCTCGCCCATGCTCACGCCCTGGGCGTCACGCTTGGCCAGGGTTTCCTCCAGGGTGAATTTGCCGGCAAACACCCCCGAGCCCATCATGCAGGGCGCAAAGCGCGAGCCTTCCTCGTTGGTCCATACCACCACTTCCAGCGGTGCTTCGGTCTCGATGCCCAGGTCATTGAGGG
Organism: Pseudomonas sp. SG-MS2; assembly: GCF_009933855.1. NCBI lineage: Bacteria > Pseudomonadati > Pseudomonadota > Gammaproteobacteria > Pseudomonadales > Pseudomonadaceae > Pseudomonas > Pseudomonas sp. SG-MS2. The sequence goes on from NZ_MOMO01000257.1 coordinate 46,143, forward strand.
TGCGTATCACCTCAAGGCCCGCCATCACCCCGAAACAGCCATCGAACTTGCCCCCGGTGGGCTGGGTGTCGATGTGGCTGCCGGTCATCACCGGTGGCAGCTTGGGATTGCGCCCAGGGCGGCGGGCAAAGATGTTGCCGACGGCATCGACACTGACGCTGCAACCGGCCGCCTCGCACCACTCGACGAACAGGTCGCGGGCCTGGCGGTCGAGGTCGGTCAGCGCCAGGCGGCAGACACCACCCTTGGGTGTGGCACCGAGGCGGGCGAGGTCCATCAGCGATTGCCACAGGCGGTCACTGTTAACGTGGCGTTCAGTCGATAGCAGGGCTTGTTGGGCTGCGGTCATGGGTCAGGCCTCCTCAGGCGTTTTTGTTGTCTGCATTGATCACAGGCTGCACTGGCCCACGTACCGCCAAGCCGCCCAGGGCGTAGTACAACGCCCCGCCAAGCAGCGACCCGGTGAACCAGCCATAGTCGTAGAACCAGCTGAAACTGCTGTTACCAATGGCCATCACGGTCAGTGCCACAGGTAGCGCAAAGGCAGCAAACCCTGCCCAGTTCCAGGCCGGGTAAACGTCATCACGGTACAGGCCGGCCAGATCCAGCTTCTGCCGACGGATCAGGAAGTAGTCCACCACCATGATCCCGGCAATCGGCCCAAGCAGGCTGGAGTACCCCAGCAGCCAGTTGGAATAGACACTCTCCAGGCTGATGTCGGAAACGATCCAGCCGAGTTTTTTCAGCAGCTCGTGGCTCATCAGCGCCAGGCCGATGAAGCCTGTCAGCCACACGGCACGTGTACGCCCGATCAGGCGCGGGGCAATGTTCTGGAAGTCGTTGGTCGGCGAGACGATGTTGGCCGCGGTGTTGGTCGACAGCGTAGCGATGACGATCAGCGCCATGGCCAGTGCCACCCAGCCCGGGCTCTGGATCTTGCCGATCAGGCTCACCGGGTCGGACACCGTTTCACCCACCAGCGACGCCGAGGCGGCGGTCATCACCACGCCCAGGGAGGCGAACAGGAACATGGTCAGTGGCAGGCCGAAGATCTGCCCGAGGATCTGGTCCTTCTGGCTCTTGGCGTAGCGGCTGAAATCCGGAATGTTCAGCGATAAAGTGGCCCAGAAACCGACCATTGCGGTAAGCCCGGCGCAGAAATAGCTCACTACGCTCGCCCCTTCCGGGCGCTTGGGCGGCTGGGCCAGCAGCTCGGTCATCGACATGTGCGGCAACGCCCAGAACAGCAGGCCGAAGCCGACCGCCACCAACAGCGGCGCCGACAGGGTTTCGAGCCATTTGATCGATTCGGCGCCGCGCAACACCACCCACAGGTTGAGGGCCCAGAACACCATGAAGCCGATCACTTCACCGGTGCCGCCCAGCGCTTTCCAGTCATCGAAGATCGAGCCCAGGAACAGGTGAATGGCCAAGCCGCCGAACATCGTCTGGATGCCGAACCAGCCACAGGCAACCACCGCGCGAATCAGGCAGGGTACGTTGGAGCCGAAGATACCGAACGATGAACGCAGCAACACAGGGAAGGGAATGCCGTACTTGGTGCCGGGGAAGGCATTGAGGGTGAGCGGGATCAGCACGATGAGGTTGGCCAGCAGGATCGCCAGCAACGCCTCGGCCACGCTCAGGCCAAAGTAGGCCGTGAGCACGCCGCCCAGGGTGTAGGTGGGCACGCAGATGGACATGCCCACCCACAGTGCGGTGATGTGCCATTTGTTCCAGGTGCGCTGGTGCACTTTTGTGGGCGCGATGTCGTGGTTGTAGCGCGGGCTGTCGAGTACGTCACTGCCTGCGGACAGCTCGAACAGGCCATCCTGCTCGATCACTTGCGATCTGCTCTGTTGCATGGGGCCTTCTCCAGATTTTTCTAATTGTCTGCTCATCGGGCTAACGCGATGGCCGGAGTACATACACCACCAGTAC